>JAYUDV010000202.1:0-11341 GCA_043739565.1 Chloracidobacterium sp. | reverse complement strand
GGGCGTTTGGCATCCGGGTAAACGCCATCGGGCCCGGCCCGATCGATAACCGAATGATACGCTCGATCGAAACGCAATTATCACCGGACGATCCGGACTCGATGCGAGCGGGTTTTTCGCAATTGATCGCCTTGAAACGTTACGGCACCAACGAAGAAGTCGCGAACCTCGCCCTCTTTCTAGCAAGTGACGAAGCATCGTATTGCACCGGATCAATTCACATGATCGACGGCGGATTTACCGCGGCATAAAGCCACGTATTACAATTAGATCTTTACGCATTCTCCGCGCTTCAGGAATTGCCCGTCGCCGGCGTTGCCTTTGTACTCGCCGCCCGCGATAACGACGCGGCGGCAAATGGCGGAATGTTTTTTTATCAGACTTCGAATGTAAACTAATATCGCTTGCAACGACGGACTTCGATTTGTTTTAACACATTCACACACGCCGGCTGAAACGGCTATGGAAAGCGTAAAATCCCTTGTTCTTACCAGAAAGCCCTGTCGGCTCCGCCATTATCATCAATAAAACCAATAGGTTTGGAGTCGTCAGCTTGGCGGCTTTTTTCTATTGGATGCCCAATGTTTAGCCTGCAACCCAATCGGGCGAAAAGCGGCTCGCTTAATTGAAAGCGTTTCTAAAATTATCTCAACATTCTAAAGTTCGACTAATTTTCAAAATGATTTTCGCTCGCTTCGGCTTAGAAAGACACATGTTTTTTGCCGGAAGGGAATATTCCCGTTCTAAAATGCCATTTCTCCGATACAGATGGAATGAACCAGATTGTTCGCTGAAAGCAAATCTTACAACCATGAGATTTATTCAAAAATTCGCACATAGCATTAATGAGCGACCCGTAATTTACGCCCGGCTTTGGTGGGACGAGGTAGCTGCGAGCACAACCAGCGCACAACGGAGATGGATTTAGTACGATATAAATATGTCATTTAATGTGGAAACCGCCGTCCGTGCTCGATATGGTTTTGCCTCGCAGGAAAAGCAGCCGGAGCTTTGTTGTCCGGTCGATTATGACCCCCGATTCCTGGAGATATTGCCCGCTGAAATAATCGAGCGTGATTACGGCTGCGGCGATCCGTCGAGGTTTGTAAAGGTTGGCGAAACGGTTCTCGATCTTGGGTCGGGCGGCGGCAAGATCTGCTATATCGCTTCCCAGATCGTAGGTCCTGCGGGCAAGGTCATAGGCGTTGACACAAACGTCGAGATGCTTGCTCTTGCAAATAAGTATCGCGAGGAAATGGCGTCGAAGATCGGTTACGCAAACGTCGAATTCCAATATGGCCGTATTCAGGATCTCAAACTTGATCTGTGTCTCGTTGACCAATTCCTCGCGGAAAATCCTATCGGGACCGTCGAAGATCTGAATCGTTATGATACGTTTATCGAAAATGCCCGATCCGAAATGCCGATGATCGCGGACGATTCGATTGACGTGATCCTATCGAACTGCGTTCTGAATTTGGTTAAAGCCGAGGATAAGGAACTTATGTTCGCGGAGATGTTCCGGGTTCTCAAACGTGGCGGCCGCGTTGCGATCTCGGACATTGTGGCTGACGAAGACATTCCACAACATTTACAGGCCGATCCAGAACTTTGGTCAGGGTGCATTTCAGGGGCGTTTCGCGAAGATCTGTTCATCGAGGCCTTTGAAAAAGCCGGTTTCTATGGGATCGAGATCGTAAAGCGCGACGAAAAGCCGTGGCGTGTCATCGAAGGGATCGAATTTCGGTCGGTTACGATTGTCGCCTATAAGGGCAAGCAAGGTGAATGCCGGGAACGAAATCAAGCCGTCATTTACAAAGGCCCGTGGAAGAAAGTCATCGACGACGACGGCCATGTCCTCGAACGCGGAGCAAGGATGGCGGTTTGCGACAAAACGTTCCAGATCTATAGCCGCGAACCGTATGCCTCGCAAATAATCGCTGTGGAACCGATCGAGACTATCGAATTGAACGACGCCAGGGAATTCGATTGCCGCCGAACAGCAAAGCGGGATCCTCGTGAAACTAAGGGACTAGAATACAACGTCACTATTCTGACGGATGAAGCCGCATGTGGCCCCCAGGGAAACTGCTGCTGATTTCGGCTCGAAACGGAATTCTATTTCGCTTTGCCCTTATAGTTCAGTTGATACAGGCAATCACGGCATTTAGGGGATTTCTAAAAATTGGAAAATTAAAAGCCATTTTTTAAATTGCCACTAGCTTTAGCGGTAATAATATACTTGACTCCGCAGGCTTCTCATGCTATTCTTATTTTACCATGAAGAAAAACGAGTTACCAAAAACCTTACAGCAAGCAATTCTCTTCTTTTCCGATGATCTTTTTTGTGTGCAATTCCTAGCAAATCAGCGTTGGGCGGACGGTCAAGCCATATGCCCGAAATGCGGATCGACTGAAAATACTTTCATGGAGCCGCGCAGACTTTGGCAGTGCAAAAACAAAGAATGCCGAAAGCAATTCTCAATCAAGGTCAATACCATTTTTGAGGATTCCGCAATCGGTCTGGATAAATGGCTAATCGCCATGTGGTTAATTGCGACTTGTAAAAATGGCATCTCTAGCTACGAACTTGGCAGAGCGTTGGGAATCACTCAGAAATCGGCGTGGTTCGTTAATCATCGCATCCGAACCGCTATGACCAATGGCAGTATTGAAAAGCTCTCAGGCGTTGTAGAAGCCGACGAAACCTATATTGGCGGCGATGCCAAGAATATGCATTCGGTCGAGCGTAAACGTCGCGTTAAGAAAGCGGGTTCGCCCGCTCACAAGTCGGCTGTTCTTGGAATGGTTCAAAGACGCGGCAAGGTTCGGGCGAAGGTTGTTCTAAGCCGTGACGCGGCAACTATCCGCGAATTCGTAACTAGGAACGTAGAAGTAGGCTCCGAAGTTATGACCGACGAATGGCGCGGCTATCACAACTTACACGATCAATATAAACATCAGGTCATCAATCACAGCATCGAATACGTGAAAGAGAACATTCACACCAATTCGATTGAAAACTTTTGGTCATTGCTGAAACGAACCATCAAGGGAACTTACGTTTCAGTATCGCCGGAACACCTTCAAAAATACGTCGAGGAACAGGCGTTTAGATATAACGAACGCCACGGAAACGACCAACAAAGATTCGTGTCCTTACTTGATCTGATTGGCGGAAAACGTCTCACCTATTCACAGCTAATTGGCTATCAAACGAGTCACTAAAGAGATACAGAAAAAACGCGGGCCGAAGCGGAAGAATTAGAAGAACCTTGCCTACTTCTTTTTTTTCGCGCTGCGGGAAACCTTAGCAGTCTCTGGCTTTGCGTGAATAATTTGAAGGGGGTATTCTCCTTTTTCTTGCCAATTACTATTCGGTGTGATTTCACGTAAATACATTTTCAAAGACAGAGTTCCCTTCCGTCCAATCGGCATTGCGCCAACCATCAATTGAGAACGATAATTCCAATGCGTATTATCAGTAGTGATGGGTTGAACAGCCTCAAATATTATCTTCTTATCTACACCTTTTAATACGATCTTTTGCTCATATTTTTTGTTGGACACCAAATCGTCAGTTTTTCTCCAAATCGCAAAAACTTCCCAATGTAAGGGACTCGCGGCATCTGCCGTTAGATCACGCTGTCCGTCCGGCCCCACCGTGACACTATCGAGAACATTGATAAGGGAAGCCATTTCCGCCTTATCGATAATGACTTTCTCACACGCTAAAAATACAAGTAGCTTGAGCATTGCTAAATTTATACACTAATAAATGCTGGGCTTTGCGAGGTCTCAATTAACCGCCATTCGCCTGACACCTTCACACCGTTCTGTTGTAAATATTGGCTTTTACCAAAACTTACAACTTTTATTGAAGAATTTTTTGTTCCAGCTCGACTTGTTTGAATACTTTCACGCACATTCGCCACTTGCAAGTAGGGACTCCAATTTTCGGGTTTGGGCGTAGATTTACTGAACCATAAAGCCCCTCTATTTAACCATTGTTGTTGTAATTCTGCGTGACTTGTTTCAAAATCGTCATTTTCAAATTCAGTTCCACAACAGGGACAGATGTAAAAATCCACTGCTGGACGAGTCATTTTATTATAGCCACATATGGGGCAATCATAACTCATACACATTGTCTCCTAAAATATCTACCATTAGCCGTTGGTTTATAATACGTCTTAATATAACCATCGCTTCCAACGATGCCGAACTCATTAGACACTGTATTATATCTTATTGTAGCGCCATCATATGAACGAATATGCTCAACAGTATTGCTGTCTAACGGCCCTGCACAGAAGTTATCCGCCAATTCAAGATATTCAATTTCCGTAGTGATCCCGGTTATATCACCCTGCGTTGTGACGTGCTTTACAAAGTGATCGATTAATTCACCGGTATCTAAGAACCCTTTTGTGAGCAACGGCACACTTCAACCTCGTTTCTATCACTTTGCGATTTCATTAGAACATATGACTGAAAACCAACATAGTCAACCGGTAACGCTTTGTAATCTAGTCTAAGATTTTGCCAAGCGTTTTTGATCCTTTTTCGTTTGATATTCTTTCTCGCGTTCGTCTATTTCTTTCTTAGGAAAATTGACCACTTTCCGAACAAGATTATTGAATCGTCGAGACTGGCTTGCGTCGTCAACTAATTCGAGTTTACCAATCTCTTCCATTGATATTGGTTTTATCTCTTGTTTCATATTTCTAACGTCGTTTTCAATCTCGTTTCAGAACTTTGCGTTCATTCTGCCACCCTTTCGGACAAATGCTGCATAAAATGCCGGACATTGTTCATTATATCTAAAGTCTCGCCCGGTTGATATTCTTTTTGGCTATGAGCAACTTTATTCCGCCAAGCATCCTTAAATAAACCAAATTGTGAAACAGCGTGACTAAAGAACTCTAACTTTTCCTTTTTCAAAACACTCGTTTTTCCACCCTGTTCCATTTCCGTAAGGGCTTTTTGCAAACCAATTTTCAGGGTGTTCCAGTCGCAAAGTTCAACAGGCTTTTTTACAACCTGTTTTTTGCCGTTCAGATGCGAAGTTACAATCAAATGCTTTTGCACTTTCAATGCCACGACCATAGCCTTCGCTCCGATCTCGACAACTCTCATTAAATGAAATACGCAAGCGGTATGATGTCCGGTCGCAAAGCAGTTACCCGCTAATCTAGCCTCATCATTGGCAAGAGGAAACTTCTCAGCAATTCCAAATAAATCACCGGCCCGATAGTACACAATCTTATCCTTCGGTACATAGATAAATTGAAGGGATTCAATTTCATCGTCAAGCCTCCTAGTTACTTCACCCAATAATTGCTCAATATTACTGCCGTAATATTCGGAATCAGGTAAATCAATAATACGATCAATGCCTTTTAGAGTATTTTCGAGATCGTGACACCAGGTTTTCATTGTCTGGAGTAGTTCTTTAATCTCTCGTATCGCAGTTGATGGAAAGTTAGCCTCACCCCTCCTTGCATATTTACTGCAAAGTTCACGAATATTCTCCAAACACTTGCCAGTATTATAAAAGCCGTATGCGTATTTATCGAGCATATCTAGCAAACTCACCAATTGAAAAGGTTGTAATCCCTGCCATTCTAGCGCAGTTTCGCCCGCGTGAATGGGCTGTGTTAGCCTGTTCATACGTTACCTCTTAGCTTGTGCGGAGTCAAGTATATTATTGCCGCTAAAGCTAGTGGCAATTTATGGGAAGGGCCCTTTATTATTCGCGTGAGTATTAATTCCATGGACTATTACAACGAAAAAGATCTCGGCCGTTTCGGAGAGATCGCCAAATACAAACCGGAGCTTTTTGAGAAATTCCTTGCTTGGTATCAGGCGTGCCAGGAAGAGGGTGAATTGACGAAACGCGAAAAGACATTAATCGGCCTTGCCGTTGCGGTCACGGTGCAGTGTCCGTACTGCATTGATTCGTTTACCAACTCGTGCCTCGAAAATGGTTCGAACATGGACCAGATGACCGAGGCCGTTCATCTCGCGTCGGCGATACGCGGCGGTGCGAGTCTCATACACGGCATTCAGGCGCATAATGCCCATGACAAAATCTCGATGTGATCCGGCGACAATTGGATTTTATTTATGCAGCAAGCGGTACAAATCTCCAGAAGACAGGTGTTTGAGCCACTGCCGTCGCACTTGAGCTTCAAGAAAAGGCTCGGCGGCGCTTTGAGGGCGTCGATGATCGATACGCTTCAGGTAAACGTCGGCAAACTTTGTAACCAGGCATGTAAACACTGCCACGTTGATGCATCTCCGGCCCGGACGGAAATAATGCCCCGCGATGTCGTCGATGCCTGCCTAAGGGTTCTGACCGACTTTGGTATCAAGACGCTCGACATTACGGGTGGTGCGCCGGAATTGAATCGGGATTTTCGATATTTTGTTAGGAAGGCACACAATATTGGTGCGAATGTGATCGTTCGCCATAATCTCACCGTTATGTTCGAACCGGGCCAAACAGACCTTCCGGAATTTTTCGCTGAAAATCGAGTTGAGGTTGTTTCTTCGTTGCCCTACTTTCTTGCTTCAAAAACCGATAGCCAACGCGGTGCCGGCGTTTTCGATAAAAGCATCGAGGCATTGAAACGCCTTAATTCGGTTGGCTATGGCGTCGAGGACGCCTTGACACTGAATCTCGTTTACAATCCGGTCGGTGCATTTCTGCCGCCTTTTCAGGCATCGATCGAGGCTGATTTCAAGCGCGAACTGAGCGACCGTTACGGCATCGTGTTCAATCAGCTCTTCGCTATCACAAACATGCCGATCGCACGTTTTCTCGATTGGCTGAGGCGTTCGGGCAATTACGAGAGTTATATGACCAAGCTCGTAAACGCATTTAATCCCGCAACTATTCCGGGCCTCATGTGCCGAAACCTGATCAGTGTCGACTGGACGGGACGATTATTCGACTGCGACTTTAATCAAATGCTGGACATATCGGTCGATAAAGCGTTGCCGCAGACAATCTTTGATTTTGATTTGTTTAAGCTGGCGACGAGGCGGATCGAGGTTGCCGACCATTGCTACGGCTGCACGGCCGGTGCGGGATCATCCTGCGGCGGTGCCGTCGCGGGTTAATCTTTAGTTATGGTTATTGGCCGCATATTACGAACCCTCGCTTTGCCGCTGGCCGTTGTTGGCTTTGCCGCGATCTATCTGCTTGAGAAAAAGAGGCCGCTTCGCGACCCGGTCGAGTCAAAGCCTGTCCGGAACGGACGCAATTTGATCGTTGCCGCAACCGCCGGAGCGGCGATGTATTTGATCGAAAGGCCGGTCGCAGAGCGGGCGGCTTCGCTAGTCGAGAGGCGACAGTTTGGCCTTCTCAAACTTGCGCGTCTGCCAAAATGGCTCGAACGAATCGCCGCCCTTGTGCTTCTGGATTACACACTCTACTTGTGGCACGTTCTAACTCACCGCGTACCCGCTCTGTGGCGGTTTCACGTTGTTCACCACGCGGACCTTGACCTTGATGCATCCACAGCATTTCGATTTCATTTCGGTGAGATCGCAATTTCCGTCGCCTGGCGGGCCGCTCAGATCGTCGTTATCGGCGTTTCGCCCGACACGCTCAAAATTTGGCACGCTCTTCTTCTGCCGTCGATCATTTTTCACCACTCTAACCTGAAGCTGCCGGAATCGATTGAACGGCCCTTGAGCAAAATAATCGTAACGCCCCGGCTGCACGGCATCCACCATTCGATAGTGAGAGCGGAAACTGACTCGAATTGGTCAAGTGGACTATCCGTTTGGGATCGACTTCACGGCACGTATCGCGGGACCTCGGAGCATGTCGGGATAACGATCGGTGTCCCGGCCTTTCGGCGGCCCGGGCAAGTGACGCTTGGCCGGTTGCTGGAAATGCCGTTCATCCAGCAGGGGTCGAGTTGGACGCTTAACGCCGCGAACGAGGGCGATGAGCACTGAATTTTCCATAATTATCCCCACGCTTGACGAGGCTGAGGGCGTTGGCCGTACACTCGACGCACTACAACGTTTCCGCGAACACGCCGAGATTATAATCGCCGATGGCGGAAGTTCCGACGAAACCGTATCAATCGCGACAAGCCGTGGGGCAAAAGTCATCGCGGCTCCGCGTGGTCGCGGAATACAACTTCATGCCGGGGCGTGTGCCGCCACGGGCAGTGTTCTCTGGTTTCTCCACGCCGATTCGATGCCGCCGCCGGATGCGTTGCGGCAGATTCGCCTCGCGTTCGAGGATGACGAGTCGGTCGGCGGAAATTTCGTTCTACAATTTGACGGAGACAGCCGTGCGGCGCGTTTTATGACTTGGTTTTATGACAAGATCAGGCATATTGGATTGCTTTATGGCGATTCCGGCATTTTTGTCCGCCGGGATGTGTATCAACGTATCGGCGGTTTCAAGCCGCTGCCATTATTTGAAGATCTCGATCTTATCGAGCGGCTGAAAATGGAAGGTACTTTAGTTCGATTGAAAGGCAAGCTTGTTACATCGTCGCGAAGGTTCGAGGGTCGCCCGTTCGTACCAGTATTTCTCCGGTGGGTAGTATATCAATGTCTATATTGGCTTGGCGTCAGTCCGTTTTGGCTGGCGAAAGCGTATTATCCCGTGAGACGCGGAAACGATTCCATAGCGCCCGCAGCCAAAGCAAACAGCTCACGGTGAGCGGCAATCCAGCGAAACGTCTCGGGAGCCCGCGGCCGCGCATTTTCATCAGCTTCGAGTTCAATGCAAAGCCGTGCGAGATCGTCCGCCGTATCGACGTCGTACCAACGAGATAGTTCGATGATCCGGGATTCGGGGATGTTTCGGGCATTGGCCATCGTTTGTTCGAAAACCCGTTGTGAGCTCCACTCAATACCGCGAAAAAGCTCTGATTCCGCCCTCGACATCCCTATCAGATAGTAGCCGCCGTCGTCCGCGGGGCCGACCGCGATGCCTTTTTCATTGACGGCGAGATGTTTGAAAGCGGCGTGAATATATTCATCCGGCAGCGTTGGGCTATCGGTTCCGACAACCACGATCGGGCCGAATCCGAGTGTTTCCGAAACCGCAACTGCCGATTGAAGCCGTTCACCGAGGTCCACGCCTTTTTGCGCGATGTAAAGACGTTGGCCTGGAAGTAGAGCCGCAATTTCGGCTTGGCCGTCGTCAGGCGAATAGGCGATCACAACGTTCGGCGTTAGTCGGGCCGCTTTAGCGACCGTATCGCGCAAAAAACACGCTGCAAGCTCCGCGCATTGTGTGTCGGACAGTAAAGGGCGAAGCCGCGTCTTAACCGTGCCCGGTCGCGGAACCTTAGCCATTACGATTGTCGCTGGATTGCTTCGATTCATTCAGGATTGCCCGCCCCGATCAGCGCCGAATCGTTAGATAACGTTTGAACCATTTTTTAACAAACGGCGACCGTAAACCCTCGAGAGTAGCTTCAGTGCCGACCGCTTGGGTAATTTTCGCAAGTGTCGGATATACGCGGATTATCTTATTGAGGCCCGTAATTTTCATCCTCTGTTTTACCGCCCAAACAAATTCATGGATCAATTCGCCCGCGTGCTCACCGACGAGGGTCGCACCAATGATGCGCTTTTTAAAAGTAACGATTTTGGCAAAACCTTCGACCGCACTCTCGGTCTGAGCCCGGTCGTTGTCGGAGAATGAAACTTGATAGATTTTGATGCCATCGCCGAATTCCTTACGGGCATCGGCCTCTATCATCCCAACGCGGGCAACTTCCGGTTCGGTAAACGTCGCCCACGGCACAACCCGAAAATCCGTTTTCTTTCTGAATGGAAACGGAACGAATGCATTTTGGATAACGACCTGAGCTTCGTAATCGGCCATGTGCGTGAACTGGTAATTTCCGGCCACATCACCGGCGGCAAATATGTGCTTCGCGGATGTTTGCAGGTAGGAATTGGTCTTAATGCGCTTCGAATCAAACTCGACGCCTGCATTCTCAAGCCCGAGACCATCGAGATTGGGCCGCCGCCCGGCCGCTGCGAGTATTTCGTCCACCTCGATCTCAAACGCCTTTCCGTCTGCTTCGACGGTCAATGTCTTTACACCATTTTCATTCTTATGAGCCTTGACCACCTTATGGCCTGTGAGTAGCTCGACACCTTCCTCATGTAACAACTTCTCCATCAGGAGCGACACTTCTTCGTCTTCTTTGATTAGGATTCGATTGGAAGATTCGAGAATGGTGACCTTCGATCCAAACCGGGCGAAGGATTGTCCGAGTTCAATACCTATCGGGCCGCCACCGAGTACTGCGAGACGCTTGGGCAGCTCGGTTAGCTGAAAAACCTCTTCGTTTGTGATAAATCCCGTCTCATTCAACCCTTCGATCGGCGGCACGGATGGCCGCGAACCGGTGGAAATACAGAATCGTTTTGCCCGCATGACGCGCTTTGTTCCGTTCTCTCTGAGCACGACTTCGATTTCGTTTGGATTTAGGAACCGAGGCGTTCCAAATATCACCTCGACGCCCATTTCTTCGAAAACAGCAGGTGAGTCATGATGCTCGATTATCTCTATCACATCCTGTACGCGACCGGTTATCGAGGCGAACGAATTTTTGAGAAATGTCGGCCGTACTGCTTCAAAGCCGAATTTTGAAGCGTGCTTCATTTGATGGGCGAACCTGGCTGACTTGATGAGGGTTTTTGATGGTACACAGCCGGTGTATAGACAATCGCCTCCGAGAGCGGTCTTCTCGACTAGCGCCACACGTGCACCCAAAATTGCCGAACCGCTGGCGGCGACGAGTCCGGCCGAACCTCCTCCGATTACTATCAGATCGTACTTGTCCTTCATTTATATAGAAAATCCCCTTTTGGATGCAACGGCAAGAACTTAGACGACTATTTTGCAGGTTTCTCTGCCTGGTAAAGCTGTTTTCGAATCTTCTTGATCGTCGACCAGACCCCAAATACGACGAGAAGAATTACAACTCCGTAAACCCATAACGGCACGTTTTTCCCAGCGAATATCAAATAGATATAGGCGGAAATAAAGAAAAACATGGCCGAGAGTGCAGGCAGTGCAACCGACTTGCCCTTGCGGTAGTTGCGAATCAGCCAACCCACGGAAAAGGAAAAGAAAGGAATGGCCCCGACGTATATGGCTCCGAAGATTAACGGTTTAACGCCGTAGTTTTCTCCCAAGCTAAAGAACCATTCTTGTACCGTTTCCCAACTCATCACTATTAAGTATTAGAGTTCTTTGAAAAACCTCCGACTATTTTACAAAGGAAATAGTAAAATAGGGAGCATGAAAAGCAAACAGTTAAGTTTGATGGATGCGGTACTG
>JAYUDV010000201.1:0-27056 GCA_043739565.1 Chloracidobacterium sp. | reverse complement strand
AGGTCGTTGTGCTGCCGATCACCGATCGGATAAACGATTATGCAAATCAAGTTGCGGCAGAGTTGAAACAAACGGGCTTTCGCGTGGAATCAAACACGATTTCTGATAAAATCGGTGCGAAGATACGGGACGCACAGATGCAGAAGATTCCTTACATGCTCGTCTTGGGCGATAAGGAATTGGAGGACGGCACGGTGGCCGTTCGCGAGAGAAAACAGGGCGACATCGGTGCGATGACGCTGGCGGAATTTAAGGAGAAGATCGCGGCCGAAAAAACGAGCCGCAGTCTCTGAGGAAAGGGCTAAATTACAAAGGGAGGCATTTATCGCAAGAAGATTTGGTGGAAATAGATTTAAGCCGCGGTTTCGTGAGCCGCTGCACCGGACGAATGAACGCATACGCGTTCCGTCCGTAAGAGTCGTGACAGAGGACGGCGAGCTTTTCGGCGTGATGGATACGCGTGACGCGATCCAGGAAGCGCGAAACCGAGGCATCGATCTCGTCGAAATCGCACCGAAGGCCCAGCCGCCGGTCTGCAAAATGATCGACTATGGCAAATTTCTCTATGAGCAAAAGAAAAAGGCTCACGACGCCAAGAAAAAGCAGGTCACTGTTCAGGTCAAGGAGATCAAATTTCGCCCGGGCACGGACGACCATGATTACAATTACCGTATGGAGCACGCCCGGCAATGGCTGGACGAAGGCGATAAGGTAAGGGCCGCGATTGCATTTCGCGGGCGCGAGATGACGCACCGTGAGCTGGGTGCGAAAATTCTCAAGAAATTGACCGCCGATCTGATCGATTTAGCCGACGTCGAGGTTTATCCAAAGATGGAAGGCTACCAGATGTTTACCATCTTTAACCCTAAGAAGGCCAAGGTCGCGGACGTTAAGAGACCGGTTGCAGAATCGGTCGAGAAGAAAGCTGACAAGACTGATAAGCCGGTTTCCGAAAAGAGGCCGGCAACGAAAAAGGCTCCGGCAAAAGCTAAAGAAGAGCCAAAAGCTGACGACGAGATTTTTTAGTATTATTTAAAATGCGAAGGCTATTAACACAACAAAATAAGTATTTAGCGTTGTGCATTATTTTGATGGTGACGACTATAGTGCCGATATACGGTCAAAAGAAAACCAGAAATGTCTTACTGCCTCCTTGCACTATTGATAAGTCGGAATTGCAAAAAATCCGTGGGCTTTATTTAGGCATGGCGGTCGAGGAAGCTAAAGAGTTGTATCCGACCCTCAAGATCGATCCAGAAGACAAAGACGGTGTTTCAATAAGTTTGTATTCGCCACTCTATTCCAATGACAAGAGTATTTCAGGTCTAAATGGAATTTCTAGTTTGGACATGGATTTTTATAAAGGTCGGCTGTATTATTTCTGGATTTATTACAGCGATTATGGGGTATCAAGTTCTATCGAGCATATGAAAAATATCTCGGCCTCATTGAATTTACCATACCGCTGGAACTATAAGAGTCAAACAATGAGATGTAATGGCTTTTCGATTGGGGCTCCCGTTTACGGTAGTGCCGGTCTCATAGTTGACGATGATTTAGTTGAAAGAGAAATTAAGAACGAAAAAATTAAAGCTGAACGGGCAGAAAAGCAAAAGAAAATAGATGAACAAAAACACCGTTCAGTTTTTCATCCGTAATATTGAAAAGGAGTATTTATGCCAAAACTAAAAACACACAAGGGCGCGGCAAAGCGTTTTCGCTCAACCGCCAGCGGCAAGTTCAAACGCGGCCACAGCCATGCACGTCATATTTTGACCAAAAAAACCAGCAAGCGTAAACGCAATCTGGATATTGATGCATTGGTTTCCGAAGGCGATCAAAAACGCGTCGAGGCGATGCTGCCGTACGGAAGAAATTAATTAACTAAAAAGGCAATAGTAAAAAGGTAAAATTAAGCGGGCTAGCTCTTATTTTGACTTTTGACTTTTAACTTTTGCCTTTTTCACAAATGAAAGGAGTGGAACTATGCCTAGAGCAAAACGTGGAAATAAGCGCCTCGAGAAGCGCAAAAAAATATTAGCCTTAGCCAAAGGTTATCGTGGAACGAAATCGAAATTGTATCGCTCGGCCAAAGAGTCGGTCGAACGCGCACTAAATTTTGCCTACACGGGCAGAAAGCTGAAAAAGCGTGATTTTCGTAAACTTTGGATCGTCCGTATCAACGCGGCCTGCCGTTTGAATGACATCAAGTATTCGCAATTCATACACGGCCTCAATCTGGCCGAGATCGAATTGGACCGGAAGGTACTCGCTGATCTGGCGGTAAAGCAGCCCGAGACCTTTGCGACGATCGTCGGACAGGCGAAGGACGCTATAACGAACCAGCAGCCATCGGCGTGAGACAGATCACATGCTTTTCATGGTGATTGAACATTTCAAGAACCGCGACGCAAAACCGATCTACGAGAGGTTTGCAGAAAAGGGCCGGATGATGCCGGATGGATTGAATTACGTCGATAGCTGGATCGAAAATAATTTTGATCGATGCTTCCAGTTAATGGAAACTGATGACACGGCGTTGTTTGCCGCCTGGATCGCTGAGTGGAAGGATCTGATGGATTTTGAGGTCATTCCAGTGCAAACATCACAGCAAGCCCGTCGTTTATTCGATTCGGATTCGTGATTTATTCGTTATGTCTGGCGAGAAAGCACAGGTTGAACAAATTGGCGAGGCGTTCGAGCAAGAGTTCGGACGCTTTGCTGATTTGCGTTTGGATGGCGTTTCTTTGCCGGATGCCGAGGCCTTGCTGCGCGAGCTTGGTGAGCTAAAGGTCAAACATACGGGCAAAAAATCTGCCGTTTCTGGTGCGATGAGGCTTATTGGCGGAGTTGCTCCGGAGGAACGCGCTGCTCTTGCTCAAGTAGTTCAGTCGGTTGAAAAATCGATCGTATCGAAACTGGAGGCGACTGAAGAGAAGCTCAATGATTTCATTTCAAATGCCAGGATCGAACGCGAACGACTCGATGTTACGCTTCCCGGCCGACGGCCACGTACCGGACATTTGCATCTCATCACTATATTGCGGCAAAAGATTGAGGATATTTTCGTTTCGATGGGTTATGCGATCGAGGATGACCGTGAGATCGAGACGGATTACTACAATTTTGATGCGTTGAACATCCCCGAAGGTCACCCAGCCCGCGAATCGCAGGATACCTTTTACACGACCGAGGGTTTTGCACTTCGCTCACAGACCTCGACCGTGCAGATCCGGGCAATGGAACGACGAGGTGTTCCGATTCGCATCATCGCCCCGGGCAAGGTCTTTCGCCGTGATACGCCGGACATGACCCATGTGCCGATGTTTCACCAGATCGAAGGGCTGTGCGTCGATAAAGGCATCACAATGGCCCATCTCAAGGGCACGGTCACGGAATGGCTCAAACGGCTGTTTGGCGATGACACCATCACGCGTTTTCGTCCGTCGTACTTCCCTTTCACTGAGCCGAGCGCTGAATTCGATTTTTCGTGTTTCAAATGCCACGGCACTGGAAAAGTAGGCAGTTCGCAGGGGGCAGAAGGCAGTCAATACATCGACGAACCGCCGACCGCCGACCGCCAATCGCCAATCGATCGCTGCCGCCCGTGCAAAGGCTCCGGCTGGATCGAGCTCGGCGGCTCGGGAATGGTTCACCCCAATGTGCTAAAAGCTGTTGGAGTCGATCCGCAAGTTTATTCGGGCTTTGCATTCGGCTTTGGGCTCGAACGTATGTGTGCCCTGATGTATTCGCTCGACGATATACGTTTAATGTTCGACAACGATGTGAGGTTTTTGGAGCAGTTTAGATAATTAGATGTTGGAAGAAGCTAGCTCAAATAGCTCGGGAAATATATTAGCGATAATTAGTTTGATCGTTAGTCTTATCGCTATTGTTATTGGCCTTCTAAACTTTAATCGAGATAAATACAAAATTGTCGTCGATTTAGACTGGGACAGTGGTAGCCATTACGTTGGAATGCAACCGAATGTTGTCGAAAAGTGGGGGGCCATTATCGTTACAAATCAAGGCAGGCGGCCCGTTTACATTCGAACAATCGGAATAAAATACCCGGATGACGAAAGAGTACTCAACTTATTATCGGAAGAAAAAAACGAGGGAGTAAAGCTTGATGAAGGCAATTCACCGATCATAATAAGGATTCCTCATGATGGACATCTGAAACGATATGCAAAAGACTGGAAAAAATTATCTGCGGTAGCTTATGACGTTGCGGGAAAGGAATATAAATCTGGTAGGCCTTGGGAAAAGCCATCTTGGGCGGAATAAAGTGAAAGGCTTATGAACATTAGTTACAAATGGCTAAAAGACCTGATCGAAATTGATCTGCCTGTTGACGAATTGGGGCAGAAGCTGACCAATGTCGGCCTCGCCATCGAAGGCATTCATCCGCACGGTGACGATCAGGTGCTCGACGTCGATCTGACGTCAAATCGACCGGATTGTCTGTCGCATCTGGGAGTTGCGCGAGAGATCGCCGTAATCACAAATGCAGAAACACGCCCGATAGAGAGTGGGTCTTCGTCGAACTCTCCAATCGCCGCAGCCGAACTCGTGACAATTCAAGACCCTGATCTTTGCCATCGCTTCACAGCCCGGATCATTCGAAACGTTAAGATCGGCCCTTCGCCGCAGTGGCTTGTCGACCGGCTCGCGGCTATTGGTGAACGTTCGATCAATAATGTCGCGGACATTACCAATTATGCAATGCACGAGCTGGGGCAGCCAATGCATTCATTCGATCTCGACAAATTGACCGGTGGGCGCATCGTTGTCCGTAAGGCACGAGTTGGCGAAACGATCACGACGCTTGATGAAGTTGATCGTAAGGTTGATGAATCAATGTTGATGATTTGTGACGCCGAAAAACCAGTTGCCGTCGGCGGCGTAATGGGCGGGCTTGATTCAAGCATTACCGAATCTACATCTAATGTGTTACTTGAGGTTGCATATTTTAAACGCTCAAATATAAGAACTACGTCGAGAAAACTCGGTCTTACGACGGAGGCGATCTATCGTTTCGAACGCGGCGTCGATATTGAAAATCTGACGAGAGCTTCAAACCGCGCTACGGAGCTTATTTGCGAATTTGCTGGCGGTGAGTCTGGTGAATTTGTGGATGTCTATCCCACGAAACACACTGCGAATGAAATCGAGACGGTAAATATTTCGGAGGCGGTGAAGCGGCTGACAGGACTAAATGTCGAGCCTTTGGAATGCAATCGGATTCTAATGGCCCTCGGCATCGAGAAAAAGACAGAATCGTTGTACGTCTCACCGTCGTGGCGGCACGATATTGCAATCGAAGAAGATCTGGTCGAGGAGATTGCCCGGCACACAGGCTACGAAAATATTGTATCTGAGTTGCCGCCCGCATATGGTGCGGGCGAGTATCAGGCAACTGAGGTTCAGGAAAAGCTGTTGCGGCAGACGCTTATCAATATGGGTTTTGACGAAGCGATCTCATACAGCTTTATTGACACTAAATTTGATGGCGTTTTCGATACGATTCCTGGTCTGGCTGAGGAAAATGTTGATGAAAAATACATCACCTTGCAGAACTCGGTCATCGAGGGTGCAGTTAGAATGCGGCCAAGCATCCTTCCAGGCCTGCTCGATGCCGTGCGTCTAAATCTCAATCACCAACGCCGTGATATCAAGTTCTTTGAGCTTGGCAAGGTATTTGCAGCAAAATCTGGTGAGGATAATTTGCCAAATGAGCGCAAGCTTTTCTCGCTGGTCATAACTGGCGGCGAGATCCAGCAGAATAAAGCGATGGCCGTTCGCGAGTCGGATTTTTACGACGCAAAAGGTGCCGTCGAGGCGGCTTTGGAAGCCGTCGGAGTTGGCGCTGTTGATTTTAATTCGGCGGATGTCCGGCACCTTCGCAAAGGCCAATCCGCTGCGGTCTCGATTAAAGGCAATGAGGTCGGTTATATCGGGCGATTAAGTGATGGAATCGCCTCGACGTATAAGTTCAAGCAGCCGGTTTTTGTCGCAGAGATCGATCTTCAAGCAGTTCTTGACGCACCTGTTTCCGTGATCACTTACCGGCCTTTAGCAAAATATCCGGCTATCACACGCGATGTGTCGCTGCTCGCAAAACGCGACGTTACATTTGCCGGGATATGCGATGCGATCAAAAGGCAAAACTTCGAGCTGTGCCGAAGCGTCAGCTTTGTCGATATTTATGAAGGTAAAGGACTTGCCGATGACGAGCGTTCGATTACGATCCGTTTGGAATATCGGAGCGATGAGCGGACATTGATAGAAACGGAAGTTGAGGCAATGCATAAGGAGATCGTCATATGCGTGGAGCAAGAACTTGGCATAAAACAGCGTTTTTGAAAATTCCTTCATCTTTTACTTGAAGTTTTTTTGAAAACTACCGATAATGATTTCCACAGCTCTGACAATACTTTACATGGAGACACTTAATGAACGCCTTAACGGGAATGGAAAAATTCTCGCACCTTGAGGATAAGATTTATCTCACGATTGAATTTGCAAAAAAGATGCGTGATGAAAAGGAAAAGTTTGAAAAAGAAGCGATCTCGTTAAGGCGTGATGCGGCCGACGCAATCGCCGATAAGAAAACGCTTGAGGAAAAGCTCGCGGGCCTGTTGTCGGAACGCGATTCCATTCAGTTAAAGGTCGAAGCGATGCTGGACGCGATGACGATGATCGATGCGGATGTCGCCGAGGCTGTCGGAAGATAGGGTTTACGAGACCGATATGTCGGAACAAACAATTCGTGTAGAGATTTACAACCAGACTTACAGCATCCGTTCGGATGGTGATAACGAGTACATACAGGAACTCGCCGAATACGTTGACCGTAAAATGCGTGAGATCTCGTCGGGCACGATGACCGTCGACTCGCTAAAGGTTGCGATCCTTGCGGCACTGCATGTCGCCGACGAATTCTTCCAGTTAAAACACGCTCAGGCCCAAAGCGACGCCCAGCTTGCCGCCCGCAGCAACGAATGCTCGGAGATGTTGGATCGTATATTAAAAAATCGGGATATCGCACCACTGGAGCTCGAGATCGGGCAATAGAACCTAGCGAAAAAATCCTTAATGCACGATGCACAATCTCTGAATTTTGCATTGTGCATTTTTCATTTTGCATTCAGCCGCGTTGTGCTAGAATCCATTTTGGCGAAAGATATTACTGCGATCCCCGTCACCGGACGCAAATACAATTGAGCCAACATATGAATACCGGGAGGCTAATGCTGGTTTCGGTGCGGTCTTTCACGGAGGGCTGCTAATGATACCGGCTTTGATGCTCCAACGGAGTAGAAAGCCACCCACCTGTAAACTACAGGTTCAATTCATACGTTCGAACGGTTTCGCGGTCTTCGTTCGCCAACATCTTTTATTAACGCGGGTCCAATGGGCCCGCGTTTTTTTGGTTATTAAGCTAGAGGATGTTGTCGGCATCTTCCTTTTCGAGTTCGAGCCGAATCTCTTCGGCCATTTTTGCGGATTCGAGAGCGAGGGGAAGTTCGGCGGTTCTTGCCGATAATTTTTTTAGAGCAAGCTCCGAATCCGCCAGATTTCCGCCCCGGCTCGCCGCCGCTTCGATCATCTGGAGCCGGGCTTCGGCTTCAGACAGCATTAGCTTCGCCTCGTCATTTATCTTGCCTATCTTGTCGATGTCACGTCCGATCTCGGACTGAAACTCCTCCGAACTGGAACTCTTAAGCTGCTTGAGCGAATTTTGTCGTCTCATCGCTAACAAGAGTTCCCTTTTCGACGATCTTACGATCCGCGTGGCCGTAAGCCGCGATGCAAGAGTTTCGCGGTAAGCGTCGCCTAAAAGCAGATCGCGGGCTTCGACGGCCTTTAGGGCACGCTTTTCATTCGATTTGAGTTCATTTCTAAACCACCCAATCTCCTCCGCCTTGATACCGTCGGCAGCGATCCGTTCGCGCATTTCCTTCGTCCAAACGGATCGCTTATGCACTAATATCCCGGTTATCACGCTGCCTGTGATAAAACCGAGGCACGTGGCGATTATACCTACAAATAATATTACGGCCGCAACTGGAGGCCCGCTGGCAGCAAGGAGCAACAGCAGGAAAGTAGTCAAGCCGGGCAGCATCGTAAGTAAAACGGGCGCCATGACCGCTCCGATCTTAAGTTTTCTGCCGCGTGCGAGATCACGGGGCGTAATATCGTTCATATCTGCCAACTATTCTAGAATTGATTGCATTGTCATCGCATTCGGAGTGATCCCTTGTAAATTTAACAAACTTAAAGTTTAATATTTTCACCGAAATATATTATTATTCAACTGAAAGACGGGCCTATTATGAAAAGACAGAAATTTATTGCATGTCTTGTATTGTCGCTGTTCTCCATCTGGCAATGTTCGAGTTTATTGGCCCAAAAACCTAATTCCAAGGCTCAGGTCCGGACTATGACCATCCCGATCTCGATCTTTTCGAAACGGGAACTTAAAGAGAACCAGGCCGAAGAATTTATTCAAGCCGACCGGCTCGTCGTAAAAGAAGACAACGACGAACAACAAATACTGTCAATCCGTAGCGTCAGCGACTCACCGCTTTCGGTGGCGTTTCTAATACAAGACGATCTTTCTTCAAGTTTTAATCTCCAGTTAAAAGATATTGCGGACTTCATACGAACTCTGCCTAAAGGCAGCCGCGTGCTGGTTGCCTACTCGCGGAGCGGCTCACTTCAGATCCGGCAAAAATTCACTGATGATCTCGACAAAGCCTCCAAGTCTCTGCGTATAGTTGCCAGTAGCGAGGCGCTCGCACCACGGAGCCCGTATGATAGCGTCGTCGACCTTCTCGGCAGGTTTGACGCCCTGCCATCGGGAAGACGAGCGATCATGTTGTTTTCCGACGGCCTGGACACTTCTGGTGGATTAAATCTGGCATCCGTAACCCAAAGTTTTGATCTTGACCGGGCTACATTAAAAGCCCAGCGAAAAAGTGTCGCGGTGTATTCCTTTTTTTACCCAACCACAATTACCGACAATTCGGGATCGTTCCTCGTTCTCGGCGCTCAGGGCGCTCTCAACAAACTTTCAGAAGAGACCGGGGGACGTGCCTTCATGAACGGTTCCATTGCTCCCATTAGTTTACTGCCCTTTTTCCGCGATACAGTCCTCGCTCTCAATCGTCAATTCGCCTTGACTTATTTATCGACCCACATGGACAAGGGTTACCACAGGGTCAGCGTACGCAGTACGAACCCTGAAATAAAGGTCGTGCATCCGCGCGGCTATTACTATCGTTGACGTTTAGCTTACTTTCGAATTGCACGATTGACAGATCTGAACATCCTCCTTGATCAGCAGCCCGATCCAAAACAAGGGAAAGAAAAAGACCAACAGCACCGCGAACGTGATCCACCCGCCGGTTGAAATACGCCGTTCGAGACGCGGTAGATATTGGCTCATGCAATGCGGACAGCGAAAAGGCTGGCCCATTTGCCGCGTCTGTTGGTATGCAAGCGGTGCCGGTTGAAAATTCTGGTTAACCGCGTTGAATTGCTCGGTTTGCGGTTGGACGCGGTCAGTTGGCCGTGCCGGCCTTGTTTCGTTCTGGGTTTGAAATTCGTCCGTTTTCCACGCATACGGCCTCGGGGCCGAATAGTCGAAGGGATTATCCATCACCGGCTTTTGGAAATTAAATTTCGTGCCGCAAAACCGGCAAAAGTTAGTTTCCGGAGTATTGAGTTTTCCGCAGTTTTGGCAAGGATTCATATTGACCCGGCGAACCGTCTCCGCTCACTTACGAATAATAGCAAACAAATGTTCGATTATCGATTTCAACGATGGGCGCGATCCTCAAACAACCTACAACCGTTTTCATTGCCCTCTCGTCTAAAAATCGGGTAATCTATGTGCTGACATATCTTTCACCCGCGTTAAACATATGAAAAATTTGCTCGCCATCGCCGCAATCTCTTTTTTGTTGTCGATTCCCGCATTCCCTCAGGCGTCGGACGCCACTTTACGGGCCGTTATCGAGAAAGACAAATTGAGTCGCGATCTTGTCGGCAAATTGGTGATGCTGACAGCGGCCGAGCATCTTGTCCGAGGCCAGACATATTACGACAATCGCCAATTTGTTCAGGCCCGCGAGCATTTTCAAAGGATATTCGACAGCTATCCAACTAATCCATCGATGTCGTCCGCACTTTTACTGACTGGCCGGTCATATATGTGGGAAAAGGAATATGCCAAAGCAATCCCTTTCCTCGATCGCGTCTCACGTGAGTTTCCGGCAACGAAAGAGGGACGCGAGGGCCTCGCATTTAAAGGTGCATGCAACATTCGTCTCAGTAAAAACTCGGAGGCGGCTTCGATTTACGAGCAATACACCGTAATGTACCCGACCGGGGAAAAGATCGAATCCGCCTATCTAAACATCATCGACGCACTACGCGAGGCCGGCAAATTTGACGAAGCCATCGTGTGGGTCGCCAAAACACGTGCTCGATTCGCCGGTATGCCGACTGAGGCCAATGCGCTAGACGCACGTTTGCGGATGGAGATCAACCGCAGCCTTTGGGCTGACGCCGCAACGACCGCCGATATAATGCTCTCGCAGGTAAAATTTACCGGTGCGATGACGAGTAGCGACGAAGTTAAATATCTCAAAGCGTTTGCGTTGGAAAAGGCTGGCAAACGCGGCGAAGCGATCGCGGTTTATTCGTCTATACCAGACAGCGGCACTTCGTATTACGCTGGCCTCGCCGCCGATCGTCTCGCCGCAACCGGCTCTCATGTTAAACGCATTACCCATGTCACTCCGCGGATCACTCTGGATTTTCCTGCTCCATTTCGGACCGAAGTTTTGAAGTCCGCCAAAGCAAAAAAGATCGATCCGCGTTTTGTGCTCGCCATAATGAAGCAGGAAAGCACGTTTCGTCCGGGCATTAAATCGCCGTCTGCCGCCCGAGGTTTGCTCCAGCTCGTTTTCGATACGGCCCTCAAATACAACCAAAAGGCCGGCTTTCCCTCTATACAGCCCGACGACCTTTACCAGCCGAATATCAACATCGCGATCGGCTGCGAATACATCGCCGATCTAAAAAATCAATTCGGCGGCCTTTACGAAGCGATCGCCGCCGGCTACAACGGCGGCGAGGATAACGCCGCACGTTGGCTAAATCGCTCAAAACCTAAGGAACCTGGCATTTTCGCCGCCGAGATCGGCTTTGCCGAGACCAAGAATTACGTTTTCAAAGTAATGACGAATTACCGCATTTACCGCAATCTGTACGACGAAAATCTCGTGGGTAAATAGCCCGCTATTTCCGTAATCTGTTATAGTCAGAACATACAGTTTTGCACGCGGAGGTAAAGAAAATGAGTACAGATTCAGCACAGACACCGGTTGTAGATATCAACAATGAGCAGGCTTTTACGCCGGACCCGCTATACAAATTGATGGCGATCTTTGAGGATTCCAATGCCGGTGTTTCAGCGGCCGAAGACCTCAAAACTGGCGGCTTTGACGAAGCGGACATTGAGCTTTTTTGCGGCGTTCCCGGTGCGGAGACCTACGATTTCAGCGGCGATGAACACGGCGTTGCCGCAAAGTTCATGCGAAAATTTCGAAGTATCACGTTTGACCGCATCATAATGGAGCGATATGAGACAGCCCTGCGTGACGGACACTGCGTGCTGATGGTCCATATCCACAAGGCGGTTAAAAAGGACGAAGCGGCCGCGATCATGCATCGCTACAATTCTGCCCAGGTGGATTATTTTGGCCTCGCGATGACGCAAAACCTCCCGCATAAAGAAGGCGGCGATGCATACGACCCGGATGCGACATTTTAGTCCGCGACGTCTATGCCGTAACCTAAATAAAATAAAAGGCTGTCCGTTTTTCTTTGTGCTTTAAAGAGTCAAAGAGATCACCCAAACAACCATCAGTCCACATAGAGCCACTAACCTTTTAATGAAACTACTATTTACGACCTTCTTTTGCACCTTGATCGTTACTAGCGCGTTTTCCCAAACAGTCCGCCCATCCGTATCTGTAGTCGGCGAAGCCAAAATGAGTATTTCCCCCGATCGGGTCGTCTTCACGTTTGAAGTCGTCACGGCTGATAAGGACTTGTCTGTCGCCAAGATCACAAACGACACGCGGTCGGCAAAAACAATCACCGCAGCTAAGTCGTTCCTGATCGGAGCGGAGGATATCCAGACCGACAGCCTCACCATCTCGCCGCAATACACCGGTTCTAAAGACCCGCGCGGAGAACATGTCCTAATCGGCTACGAGGTGACAAAACGGATTTTTGTTACTTTGAAGAATCTCGACAAGATCGACAGTTTTCTCTCGAAAGCCATCGAAGCCGGTGTAAACCGCGTCGTCGCTATCACCATCAAGAACGGCCAGATGCAAAAGTTTCAGGAACAGGTGCGAGCAATGGCGGTCAAAAACGCCCAGACCAAAGCCCAGACCTACGCCCAACAACTTGGCCAAACCATCGGCAAGGCCTATGTGATAAGAGAAGAGAACGCCGATCTTCCCAGTTTCACCACAGGCCTAGGCTCAGGCAGTGGTAACGGCGACGGCGTTGCCGATCCAAGCGGCAAGATTGAAACACCGACAAATCCCTATCTCAACCAAGTCACCTTCGCACTCGGCCAGATCGAGATCGAGGAAAAGGTCTATGTAACTTTTGAACTGAATCGGTGAACTATTTAGTTGCAGGGAGATAAGGCGGCAATATTAGCTAATCTTTCGGTAAATCTGCTCCCATCCACTATCCGAGCGACTACTCCTCCCAATCGCCCTGACCTTCGCGTTCGACGTGGTAGCCGGCGGATTCGAGGTGGTTTTGGACATCGCGGGCGTGGTCGTTGTCGCGGACTTCGAGGAGCATCTCGATGCCGACGCGGCCCAAAGGAGCGAGCCACATGGCGCGACGGTGAAAAACCTCGATGACGTTGGCGCGGGTTTCGGCGACCTTGTTTAGGAGCGTGGCGAGCATGCCGGGGCGGTCAAGGACAAGGAGCTTGAGCATGATGTAGCGGCCTTGACGCACCAGGACCTGTTCAAGCACGCGGGCGAGCAGATTGGCGTCGATATTGCCGCCGCAGAGCACGGCACAGACGGTATCGTCGGGCGTAACTGAGATTTTTTTTGCAAGCAATGCGGCGAGGCCGGCGGCTCCGGCGCCTTCGACGACGAGGCGGTTATTTTGGACGCAGAAATATATCGCCCGGGCGATCTCCTCCTCGCTGACCTCGACGACCTCATCGACGTATTCCCGGATGATCGGCAGAGTCAGTTTACCCGGGCTTTTGACGGCGATGCCGTCGGCGATCGTCTGGCCCATCTCGGCCATGACGGCGTGGCCGGCCTTTAAACTTGGATTAACCCACGCGGCATTTTCGGCCTGAACGCCGATCACCCGGATATTCGGATTGAGCGATTTAACCGCAGTCGCAATGCCGGAAATCAGGCCGCCGCCGCCGATGGGCACGATAACCGTCGTTAGATCGGGCAGAGCCTCGGCCATTTCGAGACCGATAGTTCCCTGTCCGGCGATGACAAGCTCGTCGTCAAAGGCGTGGACGTATGTATAGCCGTGCTTCTGCTGTAGCTCGCGGGAATGTGCGACGGCCTCGTCAAACGTGTTGCCGTACAGCACGACCTCACCGCCGAAATTCTTGGTCGCGATGATCTTTGTAAGCGGGGCAAATTCGGGCAGGACGATCGTGGATTTGATGTTATTGAGCGTGGCGGCGAGAGCGACTCCCTGTGCATGATTGCCCGCCGACGCCGCAATGACGCCGCGTTTTTTTTCGTCTTCGGTAAGACGTGAAATCTTGTTGTACGCGCCGCGTATCTTAAACGATCCGCTTTTTTGCAGGCATTCGGCTTTTAGATTCGCTTTAGCTCCAATTTCCTTTGAAAGCCGATCGTCAGAGATGATCGGAGTGGGAATTATGATGGATTGAAGGACGCGTTGAGCGTCCTCGATGTCGGATAATTTGACGGTCATAGCTTGCAAGTGATTATAAGTCAATGTGTGTCGGTAGCCCAAGCGTCAGCGATGGCACTCCGGTGCGATATGAGATCCCTCTCTACCGGTCGGGCTACAGACACGATCTATGATATATTTGCTAGGAATGAAAATACGGAGAATCTATGCCTGAAGCTTTTGGTATCGGTGCAATTTTTCTACTCTTTCTGGGTATCGCACTGTTGATCGTCGCATGGAAGACGATAAAGATCGTGCCGCAGTCTAGCGTGCTGCTGATCGAACGGCTTGGCCGCTTTCATCGCATTGCTGCTAGCGGATTGAATATCATCGTGCCTTTTTTCGAGGCACCGCGAGCTGTGTATTGGACAAATGTGCGGCCCGGCACGACGTTTATCGATTCGCGCGAACAATATATCGATCTGCCCGCTCAATCCGTGATCTCGAGAGATAACGTGATGATCACGGTCGATTCGGTCGTCTATTGGCAGATAACCGATCCCGTGCGAGCGACCTACGAGGTCAACGATCTCGTTGGTAGTATCGTGCAATTGACGTTTACGGGAATGCGTTCGGTTATCGGTAAGCTCGATCTTGATCACACGCTATCTTCGCGAGATCAGATCAACAACGAACTGCGGATGATACTTGATGAGGCAACCGACAAATGGGGCGTCAAAGTTACGCGTGTCGATATTAAAAACATCACCCCGCCCGAAGATGTTCGTATCACGATGGAAAAACAGATGACCGCCGAGCGAAATCGCCGTGCGTTGATCTTGACTGCCGAGGGCGACAAACAAGCCGCAATCACGCGTGCCGAAGGCGAGAAACAGGCTGCCGTCACCCGATCCGAGGGCAATAAGCAATCCGCCATACTTGATGCCGAAGGTGCGGCCCAAGCTCGCCTGACAAACGCCACGGCCGAGGCGTCCGCGATTGCCCAGATCGCGAGTGCGATAGGCGATCGCGGCCAAACGGCGCAGTATCTCATCACGTCGCGCTATATCGACTCGATGCGTGATATGGCTCGGACGCAGAATTCGAAAGTTATTTTTATGCCGATGGAAACGTCAGGTGTGCTGGCGAGCGTCGGTGCATTTAAAGAAATCTTTGCGGCGACCGGCGAAGTGCCGGACGAATTGCCAAAGACGCGAACCCCACGTGAATTAGAGAAGTAAACTATGGTTAAAATTATCGCTGTTATTTTGGTAGTTACCGTTGTCGCCTTTGCTGGCGGCGCGTATAAACTCGGGTTTATCCTAAACCCGTCCCCGTCCGAACCGACTAACGAAAAGTCCGCACTTGAATTCACGATGAGAAACATAGACGGCAAAGACGTCAAACTTGATGACTACAAAGGCAAAGTCGTGATGATAGTCAACGTAGCGAGCAAATGCGGATATACGCCGCAATACGAAGGTTTGCAGGCTCTTTACGAAAAAAATAAGGACAAGGGTTTTGTCATTCTAGGCTTTCCCGCGAATAATTTTATGAGCCAGGAACCAGGGACGGAAGCTGAGATCAAGGCGTTTTGTTCTTCAAAATATCATGTGACATTTCCAATGTTTGCCAAGATCTCAGTCAAGGGCAAGGACCAGCATCCGCTCTACAACTTCCTGACAAACAAGGCGACCGATCCTGAATTCAGCGGCGATATATCATGGAATTTCAATAAATTCCTGCTTGATCGAAGCGGAAAGATCGTTGCACGTTTCGGATCGAAGGACACGCCGGAGGGCGAAGCAGTTACGGCAGCGACTGAAAAATACTTGGCAGCCAAATAGGAGACTTAATACAATGGCAATACTTACCGTTTTGCGTAACATATTTCTGATATTCGCGCTGTGTGTGTCGTTTTCGATATACGCCGACGCACAAAAACATCCAGCCAAAGTGGCTCCCAACGTTGATACCATAGATCGTCTTGTTAAAAATTCCGGCTATGAGTATACGGTTTACGGCAAAGGGGTTTGGACCATTCAAAGTGGCACTAATGTCGTAATGATCGGGGGCGGCGCAGATATTATGGTTGCGTTCATGGCCATTGCCGACAAAGGAAAATTTCAGATAACAGCCGAATCAATGTTAGAGATGTTGAAGCTCGGGAGCAAACTTGACCACGTAAAATTCATAATTGATGACCAAGGCGATCTCGCGGTCCGCTCCGACTCTAGACTCCGCCTGATGGACAAGGGCGGATTTGATGATGTCATTGTGAGGGTAATCAACGGATACGAAAAAGCCACGGCTAAGATCGCCCCTTACCTTATTAAATAAGTAGAGGTTTAATGCTCTTAAGCGGTTGGGCCTGTTGGGTAAAGGTTAATTATTCGCCACCGGCGAAAAACTGATCTCTCGACCGGCTCAATATTTGCGCGGCGGAGGATTTGCAGAGAATTATCATGAAGTTTGTAAAGATCTTATTTGCATTGTTGCTCCTGATTTTGATCGCTCTCTGCGGCATCTCGTACTGGGTCTATAATGCGGTCAGTTCCCCGCACGAACACGCCAAAGCCAATGAATACATCAAGATAGAAAAAGGTTCGACGCCGCGTGAGATCATCGCTAAATTGGCTGCGGATGGCGTTATTTCCAGCGAAATGGCGACGCTCGTATATTTGCGGACGATCGGCGACGGCACCAAATTGCAGGCGGGCGAATATCAATTCCCTTCGCCGATTTCGCCGCTGCAAGTGCTGAAGGTGCTCGAAAAAGGTGAGGATCGAACGATCAAGTTGACGATCCCGGAGGGATTTACACGTTTTGACATCGCAAAACGGATCGCAAACTGGAGCGTCCATCGTCCCGACGCAACATCGGCGAGCATGCCGACATCTGAATTTGAAGAAAAGCGAATCCTTGCTTTGATGGACGACGTGACGTTGATCCGCGATATAGCCCCTGATGCCAAGAATCTCGAGGGTTATATGTATCCGAGCACCTATATTTTGGGTCCAGACGCAACACCGGAAAAGATTATTAAAATGATGGTGGATCAGTTTAAGAAGGTCTGGAAGTCTGAATATGCCAATGCGGCGAAGGCTCTGGGCCGGACGCCGCATCAAATCGTCACGATCGCGTCATTGATTGAAACCGAAACAGGTATTGAAGCCGAGCGCCCGGTCGTAGCCGGAATTATCAACAACCGTTTGAGCAAAAATATTCCGCTCGGAATAGATCAAACCAACGTCTATATCGCCAAAATGATGGGACGTTGGGACGGCGTCATCAACAAAAGCGATCTCGAAGTCGATTCGCCATATAACACGCGTATAAAAACCGGCATTCCGCCCGGGCCAATCTCCTCAGTCTCGGAAAGCTCGATCAAGGCTGTGTTAAATCCAACTCCGAACGATTACCTATTTTACGTCCGCAATGTCGAGCAAAACGACGGGTCGCATTGGTTTTACGCTTCAGCGGCTGAGTTTGAAAAAGGCAAGGCTAAGTATCAGCAGTGGTTGGAGAAGGAAAGGCATGAGAAACGAGAAGAAGGGAAATGATTGACGTAGTTACATTTTGTAGTTACACTTATGATAATATTAGAGTGGGATGAGTCCAAGCGAGAGGCCAACATACTGCGCCACAAGATCGACTTTGCGGATCTTCAGGAAGTATTCGAAAGCGAGACTGGGATGTATGTTGACGAAAGATTTGAGTACGGAGAAGATCGTTTACGAACATTAGGACTTTTTCTCGGGGACGTTATCGCGATAATTCACACGGAAACCATCGTGAGCGGCAACAGCATAATTCGGATCATATCGGCCAGACGCGCAGATAAATATGAGCAAAAAGACTATTTCAAAAACATACGGGACTGATATTGAAGCCTTCAAAAATATGAAGGATGAGGACATTGATTTTTCCGATATTCCGAGGACGACACCGGAGTTTTGGGCGAACGCAGTGATCAGAAAAGGATTGAAACCAGTAAAACGCAAAGATCAGTTAACTCTAAGAATAGATCAGGACGTTATTTCATTTTTCAAGGAACAAGGCCGTGGCTATCAAACCAAGATCAACCAACTTCTCCGTGCCTATATGGAAGCCCACAAGGCAAGCAGATGATTAGGCTCCTCGCCCTCGATCTTGACGGAACTACCTTAAACTCAAAAGGCCAGATTCCCGATGCCAACCGCGCGGCTATTCGAGCAGCTGAGGAACGCGGTGTGTTGGTCACGATCGCGACGGGGCGGCGATTTCGAGACGCTCAGCCTGTCGGGATTGATCTGGGATTGAACGCACCGCTGATAACGCATAACGGCGGACTGCTGAAATATGCCGACTCGCTTGAGACCGTAGCTTATTCCCTGTTGTCCAACGAAACAAGCCTTGAGATCGTAAAGGTTGGGAAGAGTTTTGGCGGTGACGCGCTCGTCAGCACCGACCCGCACGGGCTTGGATTGCTGCTTTATGATCGCGTCTCTGATGACAATGCTCCGCTGCAAAAATATATTCGCTGGTCCGAGTCTTTGCATGGCGAGGACGCAGAAAAGTCGATCTTGCATGTCCCGGAATTAGAGGACATCGTGCATGAACACGCGATCGTGCATATTTCATTTTCGGGCGGTTGTGCGGCGATGAACGATCTTCAAAACAGCCTTCGTGACCATCTCACCGACACCGTGACGATCCTTGCGACCGTTTATCCGCATCTCGATTTTACGCTGCTTGATATTTTGCCGCCCGACGCCTCAAAAGGCCACGGCGTCGCCAAGCTCGCCGAGATCAACGGACTTTTGCCTAAAAATGTGATGACGATCGGTGATAATTTCAACGATCTTGAGATGCTCGAGTACGCCGGAACCGCCGTCGTCATGGGAAACGCCGACGCCAAGTTGCGTGGACTGCCGAATTTTTATACAACATTAAGTAATGAAGAAAGCGGTGTAGCGGCCGCGATCGAACGATTTATCTTGAATCAGGAGAATAATTAGTGGGAAACAGAACAGCGATTTTAGAAACGAACAAAGGCACGATCAAATTTGAGCTTCTTGAAGAAGATGCTCCGAAAACGACCGAGAATTTTCGGCTTTTGGCTGACAAAAATTATTATGATGGCGTGATATTTCACCGCGTGATTCCAAATTTCATGATCCAGGGCGGCGATCCGCTTGGCGAGGGTTACGGCGGCGAATCGGCGTGGGGCGGCAAGTTTGACGACGAGATCGACCGAGGCTCGCTGCTTTACGCGGGGCCGTATGACAAAGGTACGGTTGCGATGGCAAATTCCGGTCCGAATACCAACGGATCGCAGTTTTTCATCATGCATGTTGATTACCCGCTGCCGCCGAGCTATGTCAAATTTGGCAAGGTGATCGAGGGTCAGGATGTCGTTGACGCAATCGCCGCCGTTGATCGCAATCATAACGATAAACCTCACGATCCGGTGGTGATGAATCGTGTGTTTATCGAGACTCCGGACGAGTAATGCGAGCAGTCGTCCAGCGTGTCTCGCGTGCAAAAGTGACGGTCGATGGTCAGATCACCGGCGAGATAGCACGCAGCTTGCTCGTGCTGCTTGGCGTTTCGACCAAAGATATCGAGAATGACGCCGATTATCTGGTCGATAAGATAGTGGGCTTACGCATATTTGACGATGCGGATGGCAAGATGAATCTTTCGCTTGCCGATATCGACGGTGAAATGCTGGTCGTATCGCAATTTACCCTTTATGGCGACATGCGTCGCGGACGCCGGCCGTCTTTTATCGACGCGGCTCCAGGTAGTGACGCTCTTCAGTGATACGAATATTTTGTGGCCAAGGCCGATGAAACCGTTAGAAGAGTCGCTACGGGTTGGTTTGGTCGAATGATGGATGTCGAACTTACCAACGACGGCCCGGTCACGATACTTTTAGACAGTGAAAAGACTATTTAGTATGAAATATTTAACAGGTTTATTAATGATTTTCGTTTCGATTACATCTCTTTCGTGCGGCGATAAAAAGCCATCGAATTCAAAATCGAATGCGAATACAGAGGTTAAGAAAGGCGTGACGCCGGTTGCCGATCCGGAAATAGCTGTGATCGAGATGGAAAACGCCGGCGCGTATGGCACGATCAAGCTTGAGCTTTACTCGAATATCGCTCCGAAAATGGTTGAACGTTTCAAAACTCTCGCCAAAGAGGGCGTGTACGACGGCACGACGTTTCATCGAATCAATCAATCCGTGATCCAGGGCGGCGATCCGTTATCAAAAGATGCGGACCCAACCAATGACGGCACTGGTAAATCGGACAAACCGAATGTCGAAGCCGAATTCTCCGATCTAAAATACGACACCGGTATTCTCGGCGCGGCGCGCGGACAGGATAATAATTCGGCAAATTCACAGTTTTTTATTACGCTAAAGCGGGAGACGGGATTTGACAACCGCTACACGATATTTGGCAAGGTGATCGACGGGATGAACAATGTCCGAATCATCTCAGCCGTGCAGCAAAAAGAGGGTGAACGCCCGCTCGAAGCGATCCGCGTCAAGCATATTTCGATCGTCCCGCGTGATCAGGTTAAATGATATGATCTGGTCGGAATTTACGCTCGCGTAGCTCAGATGGATAGAGTGCTTCCCTCCGAAGGAAGAGGTCGCAGGTTCGAACCCCGCCGCGAGTACCATCAAAAAAGGCATCCCGGACGGATGCCTTTTCTATTAATTTCTTATCTTATCTTCAGGGCCGGGTCGCCCAACAGCACCCATGTGGTTTTCACGTCTCCGCCCCACGACGGAATGGCGGCCTTGGCGTTGATTATCAAGTCACCAATTCGGGGCTGCGTCCCGGCCGCTAAACGATTATAAAATTGCTGTGCCATATATAGCTGGACATCGGGCGTGGTTTCACCCGTGGATGACCACGTCGCGACGCCGCCGCCATTTTGTGCTTTGAGCAGGGCCTCGGAAAGCGAATCGAACTGGAGGCCTGTAAAATTTCCGTTGAAACAGCTCATCATGGTGAAAATACTCTGGCTATTAGCGTTAGTTAGCGGCGGAACGTCATTCACGGTAAAAAAGGCGCTGTTGCCCCAGAGACCGGTTGCACCGTGTCCGGAATAATTTACAATATATTTCCCCGTGTTCAATTCGGACAGCAAAGTGGCACGTCCCGACGAATCGGCCTGAACGTAGCTTTTCGGCGCGTTAGCCGGTAACTCGTTGGACATGATCTGACTCATACTCTGAAAATCGTAGGTGTTCGGGTTGTCGAATGCGAATAGCGAGCCGCGACTGAAAGACTGCATCGCCGGCGTTTCAAAGGCCATGGTTTTGCCAAGCGCGTTAGTGATGACCTGAGCGGTCCTCGCCGGAATGCGGCCAATAGCCAGATCAGCTAGACCGTCATTATTAAAATCAGCCAATGCTTCGTCACTTCCGAATTCGCCGTAAGCGGTGTTAACAAATTTGGTGGGAATGAGGTCGAATGCCCCAAAACCCTGGTAATTGCGCGGATCATAGGTGGCATCGCCCATGAGCAGTACGTACCGCGTTTGCCAATGATCTTTTGCGTAACTCAAAAAATTCTTAATTGCCGCCGAACTCAACGAGCCATAGCTGTACTCATCGTAAATATCGGCGACATCGACCACCTCGACGCCAAAGCCGCCGCCAACCGCGCTCCGCCGATAGGTTGCCCATGCATTGGACGCGGCAATAAAGTCGGGATTGGAATACGAAATAATGACCATGGGAGCGTTTCTGTTGGTCGAAGAAAGCGTAGAGGGATTATTTTGCGTGACACTCGCAGCCTTGGTTAGCGGTTCCGGGGTGATCGTGTGGTCGCCCGATCCCGCCGAACAGGTGCCGGAGGACGTGCTGCAAAACTTGACCAGCCCAGCTAACTTACTAGGGGTAACGGCATGCTCGTACGTGTCATAGAGCGTAACCGTGTCGCAACCAGTCTTTCTAACGTAATAATCCGTCGACGAAGCCATTCCGGTGGGCAGCGTGCCAGTCGTACTTACACGGGCCTTCATACCTGTAAAAAAGGCGTTGCCGGCTATTGTTACAATTCCGCCGTCAGTGCTGAACGGCGTGCTCGAAGGCGTCCAGGCCGTCGACGGCGCGGTTCGGGTTATCGGAGTCGCGCCCTGGGCAAACAACACAGTGCTGCGATTTGACGGTATTTTAACCTCGTACGAACAACCGTTTTGCTGTATCGGCAGACCTAGTATTTCCGAAGTTTCTCCTTCACCCGACACGTCGAAGAGCCTAACGTCGGAAGACGCAAAGCCGGTTAAAAGAGCTCGTTTGTACAGAGGGCTGTTAAATTTTAACTCTTGCTGGTCAGCCTGATATTTCTTGTCGTAATTTACCGTCACCGAATCGAAAAGACTGTAATCGCCCGCTGAGGCCATCGAGGTAAGTTCGAGATTATTACTGCCCTCGATCAACAAATTAGAGGGCACAAGAATCTGGCCGGAATAGGCAACGGCCCCATCGCCCGTAATAGATCCGACCTCAGTATTATTAATTACGACTCTGATCGAATGCGGGCCACCCGTCGTAAATCCCTGCATCTTGATCGTGACGGGAATGTTGCGGGCTGTAAAATCAATGCCCGTAATCGCAAACGGAATAACCGTGGGCGATGACGACACCAAACTTCCCCAGTAGTTGTCGGCATCGCCATTCAAAATATTACTTACATAGGATATGCGTTCCTTCTTTTCCGTGTTTACGCGGTAGCTGTTCGACCCGACGTAGCCGCGAAAAGCAGGGAGGACGCGAGTGCCGATCCTTTTCCCGGTGGTAGCGTCGGCGATCAGGTAATAAACCCGCGTGTCACTCTCAACCGCATCGATTCCCTTGCCATAGAATTCAATATATTGATCCCCCGTACCGACAATGATCGGCTGTTCGATACCTTCCAAAAATAGCCGCCAATTCGCCGAATTATTGTTGACGGCGAACCCGGCCGCCTGAAGCTCGGCCCGCGTCACACGATAGAGGCCCTCGCTCTTAACGCTGATCTTGGCACCCGGCTGTGAAACAACCCACAGATGATTTGCAAGGTCGGAATCAGGCTGCGAAACCGACGGCGTTCCATTTTCACTTAGGCGAGTGGTACTAATGTCACCGTTTCGATTGACTGCGGCGGTCTCATACGACTCTTTCGATCGACCGGTAAGTGCCGCAAGATTAGGGATAGATTTCGTCGAGAGCTGATTGCTCGAGATGCGTCGGCCATCGACCGTCAAATACTGGATCACATAGACGGTATTCGCGGTGCCGTCCGGATCATAGGTTTCGTATTTCTCGCCATATAAAGGCCGGTCCTTGATCCGCGCTACAGAACCCGGGATTAGAATGTCGTTTACCCGCTGCTGTCCCTTGCTGCCAAGTCGATAGACATAAAAACCTACATTGTTCGTCTCAACCTCCATCTGCCATCGGATCATGACGCCGTGGCCGTCCGAGACAGCATCAATCGCGTCAAATTGAACGGAACCGGTCCTTACGGCCGGTGTAATGCCAGATCTCGTTTTTTGAGCAAACGACGTAATAAATGTTGAAAATACGAGGGTAAATAATAATGCGGCCGTCGCGAATTTCTTCATATGGTTTTCCAATTAAAGCTAAAGCCGTGAGGGGTCGGCACAAAAAACTCAATACTCCAAGTAGCTTAATTTAACATTGTAAGCAGTACTTTTCAAGACTTTTGTCACTTCGATTTACTTGACCGTCTATCCAATAGATGTCGGAATTCATTGATTATGCTGCCTGTATATTCCTGCTCTCAGCAGTTTTATTCCCGCCCGGCATTAAATAATTAACTAACCGGTGATCAATTGGCGTAAAACATATGGAAGGATGCCGCCATTTTTATAATATTCGATCTCGATCGGCGTATCGATACGCAATTTGAGTGAAATTTCGCGAGTGTCTCCCGCAGCCGTGGTTATCCGCATTGTAACGTCCTGAAGAGGCCGGATATCGGCACCCTCAAGACCGATCAGATCGAATGATTCGGTTCCGTCCAGTCCCAATGTCGCGGCCGACTCACCATTCTGAAACTGCAGCGGAAGCACACCCATGCCGACCAGATTTGAGCGATGTATGCGTTCGTAGGATTCGGTGACGACGGCTTTGACGCCCATCAGGGCCGTTCCCTTTGCCGCCCAGTCGCGCGAGCTGCCGGTGCCGTATTCTTTGCCAGCAAAGATAATGAGCGGTGTATTTTCAATCTGATACTGCATCGCGGCATCGTAAATCGTCATCTCTGCGGCATCAGGCTGATGCTTTGTAAATCCGCCTTCGATCGGCGCAGCCATCAGATTTTTAATTCGAACGTTAGCAAAGGTTCCTCGAAGCATCACGCGGTCGTTGCCGCGTCGTGAACCGTATGAGTTGAAATCCTTCGGCTCTACGCCAAGCTCCTGTAAATATAGGCCGGCGGGCGAGCTTGCCTTGATCGCACCGGCCGGCGAAATATGATCCGTCGTCACCGAATCACCAAATATAGCCAATGCCCGCGCTCCTTGCACATCCGCGAAACTCCCCGTTTCCATCGAGAAATTCTCAAAAAACGGTGGCTCCTGAATATATGTCGAGGAAGTATCCCATTCGTAGATCTGGCCGACGCTCGTCGCGATGTCGTTCCACAGCGGGTTTTGCTCGGCAAATTCGGAATACAGCCTTTTATAAGTCTCAGGATCAAATGCCGTTTGAAGATATTCCATAACCTCGTCGCGCGATGCCCAGATATCCTTAAGAAAAACGTCGTTTCCGTCGCTGTCTTGTCCCAGCGGATGCAGGTAGACGTCTTTTACGACAGTTCCGGCAAGTGCGTAAGCCACAACGAGCGGCGGCGACATGAGGAAATTGGCCTTGATATTTTGATGAACGCGGGCCTCGAAATTACGATTGCCCGAGAGAACCGAGGCTGCGACGATGTCGTGTTCGACGATCTGTTCCTCGATCGACGGATCGAGCGGCCCGGAATTACCGATGCAGGTCGTACAGCCATAACCGACAAGGTTAAAGCCAACGGCGTTCAGGTATTTTTGCAAACCCGCGCGTTCCAGATATTCGGTCACGACACGCGAACCCGGCGCCAGCGATGTCTTGACATACGGCGGGACCTTCATTCCTTTCTCGGCCGCTTTTTTAGCCACGATGCCGGCCGCGATCATCACCGACGGATTAGACGTATTTGTACATGACGTGATCGCGGCGATTAGCACGTCGCCATTGCCGATCGTCGTATTAACGATCGGACAGTCGTCTTCGGAATAATCGACCCGATCCGGCGTCGGCCGGTTGTTCATCATTTCGATCTCGGTGTGAACGTTAGTGTTTTCCGGCGAAACAGTGTTATGGATCGATTCGGGCGCTGATTTTTGGCTTTGCTCACCACCACCCTCAGCCGTTTCGGTTGTCGCTGTGCCCATTGTGACGGGAAAACGCTTTTCGAGGTCCTCCGAGTTTTTGCCGTAACCGCCGTCAGCGGCCGATTTAGTGAAAAGCTCGATAAACCGGTCGTCGAGATTCGAAAGCTCGATCCGGTCTTGCGGACGTTTCGGCCCGGCAACCGAAGGATTGATCGTGTCGAGATTAAGTTCTATGACGGTGGTGTAATCGACGTCTCCTTCGGTTGGAATGCCAAACATTCCTTGGGCCGTGTAGTAATTACGGATCGTGTCGATCTGCGTCTGTTCGCGGCCAGTATTTCTAAAGTAATCTAGCGTCTTTTCGTCGACCGGAAAAAATCCCATCGTCGCCCCATATTCCGGGGCCATATTGGCGATAGTTGCGCGGTCGGTCGCGTTAAGAGCAGCGGCGCCCTCGCCAAAGAATTCAACAAATTTTCCGACAACATTAGCCTTACGCAGCATTTCCGTTATTCGCAAAACGAGGTCCGTCGCGGTCGCACCTTGTGGCAGTTCGCCGGTCAAATGCACACCCACGACGTCCGGCGTCAGAAAATACACGGGCTGGCCGAGCATTCCAGCCTCAGCCTCAATGCCGCCGACGCCCCAGCCGACGATTCCGAGGCCGTTGATCATCGTCGTGTGCGAATCCGTTCCGACAAGCGAATCGGGAAAATAAACGCCTTTCCGCTCAAACACGCCTTTCGCCAAATACTCAAGATTTACCTGATGGACAATACCGATTCCCGGCGGAACGACACTAAAGCCGTTAAACGCCTTAGTTCCCCACTTTAAAAAGCGGTAACGCTGATCGTTTCGCTTAAATTCCATCTCCATGTTTCGCTGATACGACGCCTCGCTCCCGGCGTAATCGACTTGCACGGAATGATCTATCACCAAATCAACCGGAACGAGCGGCTCGATCAATCCCGCATCCTTTCCCATTCGTTTGACCGCCGAACGCATCGCCGCGAGATCTACAAGCAACGGAACACCCGTAAAATCCTGCAAAATTACGCGGGCGACGACGAACGGGATCTCATTAGAGCGTTCGTCCGATGGTCCCCACGCCGAAAGCTCACGGATATGCGATTCGCCGACTTTTTTTCCGCCGTCGAAGTTACGCAAAACGGATTCGAGAACGATGCGGATCGAGACCGGCAGCCGCGAAATATTGCCGAGACCGGCGTTTTCTAGCTCCGGCAGCGAATAAAATATTCCGTCGGTTCCGTTTCCAGTGGTAAATGTTTGTCGCGTGTTAAATAGATCGTGTGCCATGGTGTGTTCATCGAACCTATGTCCAAACTACAAGTGTAGAAAGCCTTTGACGCAAGGTCAAGGAAGCGCGGCCCCGAGGCATTGCGCAAGTCGCGAGTGATGTTTTATACTTACCAATCGTTGATCGGAGACGGCGCATTCGTCCAGTGGTTAGGACGCAAGGTTCTCAACCTTGAAACAGGAGTTCAATTCTCCTATGCGCTACCAAATGCCAGTTGCCTGTTGTCGGTAGTCAGTCGCCAGAGAAGACTGACCCTCCAACCGTTAACTGACAACCGACGACTGACAACAAACATTATGATAGTTACAACAGGAATTGACGTTCAGGGAAAGCAAATTTCAGAATATCTCGGTGTCGTTCGCGGCATCGTCGTGCGGGCAACCGGCATCGGTCGCGG
>JAYUDV010000200.1:0-1671 GCA_043739565.1 Chloracidobacterium sp. | reverse complement strand
AGATTGACGGCGCTCCGACGTTCGTTTCCGCACCCGCTGCTTCGGCCCAGCAGAGTTATCGCAATGTCGAAATTCAGGCGTTTGACCAGATCGCGGCTTCGCAGACGCACAACAGCATGCAGTCGTCGCTCGCGAATTTTGGCCTCGGCAGCATGGCGGCGGTCAAACCCGAACCGAGCAAAACTGGCAAATATATCGGCATCGGCGTGACGATATTTGCAGTTATCTTTTTGTCGATGGTCGTGGCTCTCATTATATTTGCGAGCGTGGGCATTATCCCCGCGATAATGGCATCGATTGTCGCTTTCGTGCCGGCCGTAATTTACCTCTTGCCGTTGATATGGATCGACCGGTACGACCCTGAGCCATTTTGGCTGCTCGCCCTCGCGTTCACATGGGGAGCCCTCGTCGCCGTGACTGTTTCGTTTTTCGTAAACACTGCGGTCGGTGTCGTTGTCGCCATTGGCGTTTCGCCGGCGGCTGGTGAGGCAGTCGGAGCAGTGATGTCGGCACCGATTTTTGAGGAGGGGTCTAAAGGACTGGGCTTGATCATACTACTAATATTTTTCCGTCGTTACTTTGATGATATTTTGGATGGTATCGTTTTTGCGGGCGTCATTGCCCTTGGCTTTGCGACCGTGGAAAATGTGTTGTACTACGGCCGGGCGATTGGTGGCAGCGGAATGGGTGGCCTGATCGTTTTGTTCGTGGTACGCGGAATAATGTCGCCGTTCGCCCATGTCACATTTACGTCAATGACAGGTATCGGCTGCGGCATCGCCCGCGAATCGCATAACAAAATTGTCCGCGTTATAATGCCCGTTGTGGGATATATGGGAGCCGTAACCCTGCATGCGATATGGAATGGCCTGGCGGTGCTAGGCGGCCTCGAAGGGTTCGTTGCCGGTTATGTCGTGCTCGAGATTCCATTTTTCCTGATACTTGTCGGATTTACGCTATATATCATGCGTCGCCAAAACAAGATCCTTCGCGAAATGCTGGCCATCGACATCGCTCGCGGCCTTATTCCGACGGAACACGCGGCCAAGGCAATGTCCGCATTCAGGAGCTCGGGCTGGGTAATCGGCGGTCTTTTTAGTGGTAAATTCCGGCCGCGTAGTAATTATGTGCGGGCGATTGGCAAGCTTGGCCTGAGCTATTGGCATATCCAGCGTGCGACGGCGGCCCAGGGGCAAACGGGCAGTTTTCAGCAAAATCCGATACTGCGTGACGAAGTGCTGAAATGGCGGGACAAGGTTTAGTTCAATTAAAAATGCAAAGTGCACAATGCAAAATGGATCGATCCAAATTGTGCATTGTGCACTTTTAATTGTGCATTGATTTTGGTAGGCCGAGCAGGGATTGAACCTGCGACCCGCGGATTAAGAGTCCGCTGCTCTGCCAACTGAGCTATCGACCCAAAAGCAAATACGAATTATAACAAAAGAGTTTTCAAATTCAAATACCCGCAAAAACATCGGCAAACGGTCGTTCTACACTTGGAATATTTCACGCTGCATACCATATAATTCATTGAGCTATGAAGGAATGCCCGAAATGTGAGCTTTGTTACGCGGACGAGGTGTCCGCATGTCCACAAGACGGCACGCAGACGCGCCTGTCGCTGCCAGGTCCGCAGACGATCGCCGACCGCTATTTACTCCAGAGCCG
>JAYUDV010000199.1:0-27270 GCA_043739565.1 Chloracidobacterium sp. | reverse complement strand
CATCAACCTTGGAGCAACACTGGGCCAGATCGTCACCGGATTTCTTGGCGAAAAATACGGTTTTCATTGGGGCTTTGGCGCGGCCGGGGTCGGTATGTTGTTTGGCCTGATCTGGTTCGCCGCCCGTTCCCGAACAACACTTGGAAATATCGGCATCGAGCGGAGCCGCGATCCGGATCCGACGATCCAGGCCGGATACGAATCGCGGGTAAAAGTCGTGGTCACCGTTGGCCTCGCAATTATTGCGTTAATGGTAATTTTGACGGCCAGCGGCATCATCGTTTTAGATCCGCAGGTCGTCGGCGGCTACATGCTCTATGCCTTGGTTGGCCTCGCGGTTGCTTTCTTTATCTATATGTTCGTTGCCGGCAAGCTGAGCAGCGATGAGCGAAAACGTGTAGTCGTGATCGGCGTTTTATTTGTATTCGCGGCTATATTCTGGGCCGCATTCGAACAGGCTCCGACCTCGCTAAATCTATTTGCCAAGGACTTTACTGAGCGTCACATTGGCTCCTTTGAGGTGCCCGCGCTTTGGTTCCAGTCGATCAACTCGTTCCTTATCATCCTATTTGCCCCCGTATTCGCCGGGATCTGGATGTGGTTTGGGGCGAGAAATATCAGTATATCCGCCCCGGCAAAGTTTGCTCTCGGCCTGGCTCTGGCCGGCGTCGGATTTTTCATAATGATATTTCCGGCAAATATGCTGGTCTCAAGCGGTGGATTGCTCAAGGTCTCGGCATGGTGGCTGGCGATCAGCTATCTCTTCCAAACCTTTGGTGAACTGCTGCTCAGCCCGGTCGGACTTTCGTCGATGACAAAGCTCGCACCTCGCCGTTTTGTCGGCCAGATGATGGGCATCTGGTTCCTCGCTGCTTCGGTCGGCAACCTCATCGCCGGCCTCGTCGGCGGCAGCGTCGACCCCGAAAAACTGGAGCAGACACCGCCACTCTTTACATGGACGACTATTGCACTGATTGTCTCGGCTGTTATTTTGGCCCTGCTGGCGATACCGATCGCTCGAATGATGAAAAATACCGAGGATGTTGCGCTGCCGGAGGAGGCGATCTGATTGCAGATTATCATTTAAGAATTCGTTATATTGGCAGATCGTAATTTCTTTCTCTTGTTTTAGTCTTCAATTTGGCGGTAAACTGATGTCGTGAATTTCGAATGGGATGAGGCTAAGTGTAGAGAGAACATTCGTAAGCACGGATTGGATTTTGGCGATGCTTGGAAGGTGTTTGGCTCACAGCTCGTTGTCGAACTAGACGATCGAGACAACTATGGTGAGGAAAGGTGGGCTGGCGTCGGATTGCTCGATGACCGTATTGTGAAAATCATCTTTACCGAACCGAACGAAAATACGATTCGCGTCATCTCATTAAGAAAGGCGAAAAAATATGAACGACAACATTATGCAGAAACAATCAAGGACCGATTGGGCCCGAGTTGATGCCATGACGGATGATGAAATAGATACGTCCGATTCGCCTGAGCTTGGTGCCGATTTCTTTGCGAACGCGAAATTATGGGTTCCGAAGAATCGAAGGTCCGTCACGCTGAATGTCGAGAACGAGGTTCTTGATTGGTTCGAAGAACAGGGTCCCGAATATCAATACCGAATCAACGCCGCCCTCAAAATTTACGCCGACGCTCATCGTCGCTAAATCTCTCGCTGCCGCTCTCTATAAGCCTGCATCGCCTCCGCCGCGCCCGCGTGCATTATCTCGGGCTTATGATATTTCCAGTATTTTTCAAACTCTTCGTCCGTCATCGCCGTATTATCGGCGCGTGACTTTTCTTTTAAATAATTTTCCGCCCACGCGCGAATTTCGTAATCAGTGTTCAACGCCGTGCGTGCGCCGTGCATCATATTGTCGCGTTCCATAAGTTTTAGTTCTCCGTATGTTAGATTATTAAATAGATTCTGCTTTAACAAATGCCCGAATGGGCCTATCTTTTTGGAGTTTCGTGTGAAAAAAATCTTTGTCAGTGCATTTCTCGCCGCCTTATTTCTTACAAATGTTAATTTTGGACAGTCGTCAAGGTCAAAGGTGGCCCCAACAATGTCCGCATCGTCGTCGGCCGTTGACACAAGCGTTACGATCTTTACTAAAACGCTTGCGAACGGCCTCGAGGTGATCGTTTATCAGGACTCGAGTGTGCCGCTTGTGACGGCCGAAATGGCTGTGCGAAACGGCTCTTTTACTGAGCCGCCCGAGCTTAACGGCCTATCGCATCTCTACGAGCACATGTTTTTCAAATCCAACGACGCGATCGTCCTTCGCCGCTGCGAGATGCGTATGCAGGACCCGCGATGCGGTAATTCGGCCGTTCTCAAGGCAAGGGTCGGCGACGCGAGCTATCTCGACAAGATCGGCGATCTCGGCCTCGTTTACAACGGTTCGACCCGCGAAGAGGTCGTAAATTATTATTACACGACGACGAGCCCGTACATCGCCTCGGCGATCCGCACGTTGAATGACGCGATCCGGTATCCTGTCTTTGACGAAAGTGAGCTCAACGACGAAAAAAAGGTCGTGATCGGCGAGATGGACCGCCAGGACGCCAATCCATACTCGGATCTGGTCCGCGTTCTCAATCAAAAGCTTTTTTACAAATATCCGACCCGCAAAACGCCCATCGGCACGCGCGAATCCGTGCAAAACGCGACCACCGAAAAGATGCGCCTGATCCAGTCGCGATATTATGTGCCTAACAACTCAGCCCTCGTCGTTACCGGCGACGTTAAACCCGAAGAGGTCTTTGCGATCGCCGAAAAAACGCTGGGAAGTTGGCAGCGCCGGGCCGTTGACCCATTTAAGGAATTTCCGCTTGTCGAGCATCCTCCGCTGACTAAGAGCGAGGGCATTGTCATCGATAAACGTTCGGGCGGCGACGGCGATAACGAGGATAAAAATATCGCCATCAGCATCGGCTGGCAGGGGCCGTCAATCGGCACGGATAATGCCGCCACATACGCGGCCGATGTGTTTTCATATATCATCACGCAGCCGGATTCGCGTTTTCAGCGAAATCTGGTTGATGCCGGCCTTGCGACCGGCGTCGGCATCGGCTATTACACGCAGCGAAATGTCGGGCCCATAAATGCCGTCGTCCAAACGACTCCCGAAAAAGCCAAAGCCGCCCTAAAGGCCGTCTACGCCGAGATCGCACAGTTTGCCGCGCCGGGTTATTTCACGGACGAGGAACTTGAAAGCTCGAAGACGATACTTGCCGCAAACGAACTGTACGACCGCGAGAAATCCAGCGAATATACGCACACGCTTGGGTTTTGGTGGTCGTCAACCGGCATCGATTATTATCGCGGCTATCAGAAAAATCTTAACGCCGTCTCGCGTGCCGACATTACCCGTTATGTCAATACTTACATCATAGGCAAGCCTCATGTCGGTGTCGCTCTGGTCGCACCGGCCATAAAGGCTAAGGCAAATATTACCGAGGCCGATCTGATCGGAAAATAATATCAATATGACCAAAATTCATAAATCTTTTCTTTCGCAAATCGTAATGTGTTTCGTGTTTCTCGGTGTTGGCACCACAACAGCGTTGAGTCAGAAGTCGTTAGGAAGTCCCCTTTCGCCCCGCGAAATAGCCTCACGAACACTTGGCTCAGTTGTAGTAGTAATAATGAGGAATGAGAAAGATAATTCCGTGCAGAGCGGAAGCGGATTTTTCGTAACACCTGATACTGTTGCGACGAACTATCATGTTATAGAAGGGACAAACCAAGGTTTCATTAAGATTGTCGGACAGGAACAAGAACACGTTATTGTCGGCCTAGTCGGTTTGGATAAAATTAACGATCTCGTTTTATTAAAAATTGGAACTAAAATTGGTAAACCTTTAACATTGACCACTAGTAATTCAACAAGTATAGGCGATGAAGTATTTGCGATTGGAAATCCAAAGGGTCTAGAGGGAACTTTCTCACAAGGAATCGTAAGCGGGTTCAGGAACTTGAATGACGTAAATCTTTTGCAAATAACGGCGGCGATTTCTCCGGGTAGTAGCGGTGGGCCCGTATTGAACAATCGAGCTGAGGTTATTGGCGTCGCTGTAGGATATCTGAAAGAGGGACAGTCGTTGAACTTCGCTGTTCCAGTATCATTGTTACGTGGTCTCACGGAAAAACCGACAAATGTTATAAGTTTGTTAGAACATACACCGTCAGCAGGGTCGCTAGCCTTTTCGGCTCACGGTGTCTCTGAATTTGACATAAATGGCCTCAAGGTCATACTTAAACACCGTGCCGCTGCTCCGACCGTGGCCGTCGGGCTGTTCGTCCGCGGCGGATCCGCCAATCTTACCGAAAAGAATGCAGGCATCGAAGATCTGATGCTGAATTCCGCGATCGAGGCCGGCAAACAGTTTCCACGCCAGACCGTCCGGCGCGAATTGGCCCGCACGGGCAGCACGATCCAGGCCGGGGCCAGCGCCGATTTTAGCGCCGTCTCGTTTTCATCGACGCGTAAGAGTTTTGACCGCATTTGGGAGATATTCTCCGATGTAGTCCTAAATCCCGCCTTCGCACCCGCCGATGTCGAGCTGATACGCACGCAGCTCGCAACGCGTCTGCGCGAATCCGAGGTGGACGGCGACGGCGCTCTCACATCGCTCAGCAACCGCACGCTTTACGCCCGGCATCCGTACGCAAACGATCCGAACGGCACGCCCGCAAGTATCGCATCGCTGACGATCGACGATCTGCGCAACTATCACCGCGACCTGATGCAGACCTCGCGGCTTTTGCTTGTCGTCGTGGGCGATATTGACGCCGATCAGCTTAAAACATTGGTTTCGTCCTCATTTGGCAAGCTCCCGAAGGGGAATTATCAGGCGAAGCCGCTACCGCCGCTCGATTTCTCAAAACCGACGCTTGACGTTGTAAAACGCACGCTGCCGACCAATTACGTCGAAGGTGTTTTTAACGCGCCGTCGCTCAACTCGCCCGATTTCTACGCGATGCGGGTGGCGACGACGGTCCTGCAGCAGCGTATTTTTCAAGAGGTGCGTGTTGCCCGCCAATTGTCCTACGCTCCCAACGCCGATATGAACAATTTTGCGGCGAATACCGGAAATATCTACGTTTCGGCGGTTGACGCAAATCAGGCGGTCAGCGTGATGCTCGATGAGGTAAAGCGGCTCCAGAATGTACCGATCACCGCCGACGAGATCTCGGGAATGGCTGGGCAGTATCTGACAACGTATTACCTCGGCCAGGAAACCAACGGTGCTCAGGCCCGGAGCTTGGCGGAATACGAGCTTATCGGCGGCGGGTGGCGAAATTCGTTTGAATTCCTCAATCACATCCGCGAGGTCAAGCCGCAGGACGTCCAGACGGTCGCCAAAAAATACATCCGTAATATCAGATTCGCCGTCGTCGGCGACCCGGCCGCAGTCGATCGCACCATCTTCCTGCCCGGTTAGATCACTGTCTAAAAAGACGGTTTATTTCAATTGCCTCGAGCTTTAGCCGGACGTGAAGTTTGAAATTCGAAAGCGGATTTAGCCGAATTCGGAGTCAAAAACTTCCTTTGGGTTTAGCCAAACCAGCTAACGAAAACGTATAGGATAATTTTAATGTCAAAAGGAATAGAATTAGCGGCAGCCGGTATAATATCTATAGACTTATTCAAAACAACACCGGAGAAATAATGCAAAAAGTTTTCTATTCAGTAGTAATGACACTCATGGCTTTCAGCACAATGGCACGGGCACAAGACGCAATGGAAAAAAATGACGCCATGAAAAGCGGCATCGTCTCGGTCGAGGACGCGGCCAAAACCGCTCTGAATGTCGGCGCCAAAATGCCCGAGTTTACGCTCAACGATTCGCTCGGCAAGGCCGTTTCGAGTAAAGATCTGCTCAAACAGGGCAATTTAGTGGTAGTTTTCTATCGCGGAGCGTGGTGCCCATTCTGCAATAAATATCTGCACCAGCTCCAACAAAATCTGCCGCAGATTAAGCAAAACGGTGGTAATCTGGTCGCTATCTCGGTCGAAAATCCCGACCGCTCAATGGCGATCGCTAAAAAGAACGAGGTCGAATTTACCGTGCTCAGCGATCCAAATTTGATGGTCGCGAGAAAATTTGGCATCGTCTATCAACTGTCCGACGCGACAAACGAACGGTACACGGCACGCGGCCTCGACCTCGCAAAATACAATTCGACTGAAAAAGCCGAACTGCCTATCTCGGCGACCTACATCGTCAACAAAAAGGGCGAGATCGTCTATGCGTACATCGAGCCGGATTACAAAAAACGCGCCGAGCCATCGGTTCTAATTGAAACGCTCGCCAAGATGAAAAAGTAGCTGTATTCATTTTTTTTGATTTTCAAACCTCTACGGTCTAAGATTTCCGTAGAGGTTTTATTTTTATGAAAAAGCTTGCCATAGTTTGTTTGTTTGTGCTGATCTCAGCCGTCGCCGGATTCGGCCAGAAAGCCGCCGCCGGAAAGGTTGACCCGACCAAGGGCGTTCACGACGCTTTCGACCGCCTTATCGAAGGCATTAAACAGGTCGATGTGGATAAGGTCATGAATTCCTATGAAAAGAGCGACCGTCTCCTCATATTTAACAATAACGGCACCGCGACGCTGGGCTGGGACACCGTAAAAGCCAACGTCCAGGCGACATACGCCAAGATCTCAAATGTCACCATCGACATCACCGGCCTGCGGATCGAACTTATCGGCCCAAGAGCCGCCTCACTCACCTGCAAATGGAAACAAACCCAGGAAAGCGAAGGCAAACTCGAAAACGCCTCCGGCCGCATGACCCTAATTTTCAAACTCGTGGGCCGTGACTGGAAGATCACCCACCGCCACACGTCCCCCGACAAACCCGACGCGACACGTCCAGTCTTTCCATCCGAACGCACACCTGATCGCCCGCTTTAAACAAAAAAGCCGCCCGCGAACAGTTTCGCGGGCGGCGCTTTGATCCTACATATACTCGGTAAGGCGAACTTGTCGCAAGTGTTACTCAAGTCCCACAAAATCGGGCAAAGTTAAGTCATCGTTAACAAACACCGTCTGCGGGGAAAAACGAAATAGTCTCGACCCGATCCTAAATACATATTGCGCCCCGTTCGGAACCTCACCAAAAGAGAAGAAGCCAAACGAGCTGGTCGTTGTGCTTCGAATTGCGCCGTTTGTATCGGTCATTGACACCGTCGTGTTTCGTAGCCCCCGGAAGTCCGAAGTCAGAACCCTCCCTGAAATCGTTACGGTGGCGCTTGTCGGCGTCACGGCAAAGCTGGCCGTGTAGGTTGTCGAAACGGTCGGCAAGACGCTGTGTGAAATTGCACCGCCATCGCTCCAACTGCTCCAATCGTATCTCGCACCCGTGGTTTGCTGAGGCGTTGTAGTCGCAAGGGTGTGAAAGGAACCGCTTGTCCAGGTGAAATTTTGCGCGGATGTGTAATCCGTACCATCAACCGTAAATGACCGCCCCGCCGGATTTGTCTGAACAATTATGGAAACCGTCGGTGTCGGCGTTGGCGTTGGCGTTGGAGTAGGTGTTGGCGTCGGTGTCGGTGTCGGTGTCGGAGTCGGCGTTGGGGTCGGTGTCGGCGTTGGAGTAGGCGTTGGTGTCGGTGTTGGCGTCGGCGTCGACATTGGCGTCGGTGTTGGAGTTGGAGTTGGAGTTGGTGTCGGAGTTGGAGTAGGCGTCGGCGTTGGGGTCGGGGTCGGCGTTGGAGTAGGCGTTGGAGTCGGCGTGGGCGTGGGCGTCGGAGTCGGTGTTGGAGTCGGCGTTGGGGCAGCGTCATCGTTGAGGATTGTGCCGGTGCCTCTCGATCGCGTGATGGTCGCGTTGGCCGGAGTACTGAGGTCAACGAAGAAGGTCTCGTCCGGTTCGACGGTCGTATCACCGTTGACCGTTACGGTGACTGGTTTAGTTGTTTGACCGGGAGTGAAAGTCAACGTGCCGGAAGTCGCGACATAGTCGCTGCCCGCCGTCGCCGTGCCATTGGCCGTTGCGTAATTGACTGTCACCGTCTGGCCGCTCGCCGCCGACAGGCTGACCGTGAAGTTCGCGCTCGTCGTCCCGGAGTTTCCTTCCGCCACGCTCACGTCATTGATTGAAAGACCCGGCAGCGGATCGTCGTCAATGATGGTGAGCACCGCGGTGCTCGGCGTGCCCAAAGCGGCGTTGCCGGTCACGTTGCTCAGAGTGAGATTAACCGTCTCGTTCGGTTCATTGAGCGAGTCATTGGTGATCGGGACGCTGAACGTCTTGGACAGGTCGCCACTGGCAAAGGAGAGTGTGCCGGAAGTGGCGGTGTAGTCCGCGCCCGCCGTCGCCGTGCCGTTGCTGGTAGCGTAGTTGACCGTCGCGGCGACGCTCGGGTCATTCGCACGAGTGACAGTGATGGTGGCAGTGCCCGCGTTTTCGTTGACGCTGTAAGCGGCGCTGCTGTATTGCAGCGTTGGCGTAATGGTTTGCTTTTCGAATGCGCCGATGTCTGTGCCGTCCCGGCCGGTGGCGTTTGCGATTAAGGGAGCGTCAATGGTGCGCGGAAAGCCTGTGCCGCGCTGATCAAAGGGCGGAAACAAACTCGCTCCTGCGGAATGAGAGGCCGCCGTAGTGCCGTTCGCGCCGCGCGTAACGGTCAACGAATTGCCGGCTTTGCTGATCACGACCATCTGCTCGCTATCAATGAGGATCGTATAGCCCATTCCCGCCAGAATACTGCTGGCGTCAACAACAAAGATTGGATTGGTCGAGTTATTGATAGCGCTACTGAGGACGGTCAGGCCGTTGTTGATGCCCTTGTCAATGGCCTGGCTGCCGAAAAGGAGCGCGATAGTTTGGGTTGGCCCACCGTTGTTCTTCAAACCTGCGCCATCGAGCTTCGGATCAAAAGGCGACGCGCCCGTACCGACGATGTCGTTGTTGGCGTTCGGGTTTCCGGCGGGAAAACTCGTCGCCGCGCCGTCGTTCTTGCCGATCAGGTTGAAACCGCTTGAAATGAAAGCACCAAGGACGTCCGGGCTTGATGATGCCGTGTTTAAGGCGATGATGTTGCTCCTGACAGTCGGTGTGCCGGTGCCGCCGTTAAAGATGCCGCCGCCGTTGGCGGTGTCCGCGTGATTACCGCTAATCGTGCTTTTCGTGACGGTCAGTGTGCCGTCCTCGGTGTAAATTCCGCCGCCGTTGGCGGTGTCCGCGTGGTTACCGCTAATCGTGCTGTTGGTGACATTCACCGTGCCGTTGGTCAAGCTGTTGTTCCTAATGCCGCCGCCGTTAAAAGCAGCAGTGTTACTGCTGATCGTGCTGCTCGTGACAGTCAGTGTGCCGTTGTTGTTAATGCCGCCGCCACTAGAACTGACGTTGCTGCTGATCGTGCTGTTAGTGACGTTCACCGTGCCGCTTGTGTTTTGAATGCCGCCGCCGTTCGCAGCAGCAGTGTTACTGCTGATCACGCTGCTCGTGACGTTGACCGTCCCAGTGCTGGCGTTCTCAATGCCGCCGCCGACGCCGAGGAAGCCACTTGAGAACCCGTTAGCAATAGTCAAGCCTGAGAAACTCACTGTGCCTACGGTGGTAACGTTGAAGATGCGGAATTGTGGCGTGCCGCCGACAGTGCTGCGCTGCACCGTCAGCATGTTCGCGCCAGGGCCAGTGATGTTGATGTTGGTGCTCAAGTCAGGCAAGGCCGTGCCTAGATTGATCACCGAGCCGGCGGGGAGGTTGAAGTCGATCGTATCGTCAGTCGGCTGGGCATTCGCCGCTTGAATCGCCGCCCGCAAGGTGCAGTGGCCCGTGCCGTCGTTGCACTGGCTAGCGGTACCCACATTACCGCCGTCGCCCGTGCTGTCGACGGTGTATAGAACTCCTATCGCCGGGATTGTTGGGGCATTGATTGAGCCACCGGATTTCTGCGGCAATCCCTGGCCTTGCTGCCTTCGTAGTCCAACGAAGGTGAGCGTCAGCAGCAATATCAGTGCGAGGCCCAACCACCTCAACCATGCGCGCCGCTGAGCCGACGGTTTTCCCGAAAAGCGTGATCCGGCATTACGTGATTTCATTTCTTTTTTCCTCACTTTTTTAAAGCCTTGAGCCCTCCCTCACGGTCGGGCTACTGCCCCAAGTTCCGCCATTCTTTCTCTATTCAACTTTGACGAGCTTGCAGAATTTCAATTCCGCGCCGGCTTCGCCGTTGAAAACGCCTTTGACCGTTACGTATTGGCCGCCTTTGATCTTCGAGAATTCCGCAACCTGGCCATTGCTAAACCAGCAGGTAACTTGCCGGCCCGGGTCGCGGCCCTTTTCCTCGAGCAAGACTGAGCCCTGGTCATCGCCAGGTCGCGGCATCGTTGCGGCAATCAGCGTGTAGCCTCTGACGGTGATTTCTTTGCCATCGTATTTGCTGCTCACGCCGGCGCTCGACTCTTCGTACTCTTTGGCTAAGTTGCCGGCCGAGACCGGCTTTTGCGCGCCCGACGACCCGCTTTGACAAGCCGTCATCATCGTCAAGCTGAGCCAGACAATAATGCTCTTCATTGATTCTATCCACGGCTGAATCCATGCTAACATTGGGCCAATCCACCGTTTGACTCTTGACTGAGGAGTAAGCATAGAAACTTTTGCGGGAGAAGTCTTGAGATTGCGATGAGACTTTGCTGAGAAAGTTGTGAGAGCGGTTATGTCACCGGAAACAGGACATTTCTACGAGTTCGGAAACTTTCGCCTTGACCCGTCGGCGAAGATTTTGTTCCGTGAAAATAAACCAGTCTCGCTCACGCCAAAGGTTTTCGAGACTCTGCAAGTCTTTGTCGAACACGCCGGACGCCTGCTCGAAAAGGATGAGCTGATGCAGAAAATCTGGCAGGACCGTTTTGTCGAGGAAAGCAACCTCACATTCAATGTCAAAATGCTGCGGCGGGCTTTGAAAGATGACGCCCATGAGCCGCGCTTTATCGAAACCGTGCCGCGTCGCGGATATCGTTTCATTGCCGAAGTCAAAGAGAATTTTGCGGACATCGGCCCCCAAACTGAACCAGATAAAATCGGCGCTGACCCTTTGCTGCCTGCGCCCAAAAGATCGTATTTGCCGATTGCGGTGTTAGCGGTCTTTGTTGCCGGTTCGATGGTAATCGCTTTATGGTTTGGGCGAAGCAGATATGCCACTTCAGCGCCGTCCGCACCGATTCTGTCCGCGCCGTTCAAGTCCGAAAAATTTGCAACCGGTGGGGTCGTGCGTGCCGTGATCACACCGGACGGCAAGTATGTCGCTTATACGGGCGAAACCCAGGGCAAGCAGACTATCTGGCTGCGCCAGCTTGAGACTTCGGAAAACATCCAAATTGTGCCGCCGACGGATGAACAATATTTGGGGCTGGCAATTTCACACGACGGCAATTCGCTCTATTTCGTGCGCAAGACTCTAACAGACCCACCAATCGCGGCGCTTTACCGGGTCATGACCTTTGGCGGAATCCCGGTGAGAATTACCGAAAAGACGGAAGGCACTGTTAGCGTCTCGCCCGATGACAAGCAGCTTGCCTTCACCCGCTGCAATTATCAGGACGATGATTTCTGTTCGCTGATGATTATCGACGTTGACGGTAAGAGTGAACGAAAACTTCTGACACGGCAGCGACCGATTCGCCTTTCAGGCAATCAATTCTCACCCGACGGAAAGTCGATCGCTTTCGCTTCCGGACAATCATGGAACGGCGGCAGTGACTTTCGCTTGCTGCGGTTTGACTTGACGAACGGTGAGGAGAGCCAGATTTCGTCGAAGACGTTTTTCGAAATCACGAGTTTGAAATGGCTGCCAGACGGAGATGGTTTGCTTTTGGCAGCCAAGGAGAATCTTGATGGAAGATTAAGAATCTGGAACGTCTCAACCGCGACTGGAGACGCGCGAGCCTTAACGAAAGACGCGACTGATTACATCAGCCTCAGCTTAGACAAAGCCGCCGACAAGATGATTGCTACCCACCTTAGCAACACCTTTCATTTGTATCTGGCAAGAATTGACGATGTCAGTAATCCAAAGAGTCTGGCGGTAGCGCGCATCGGCGTCGCTTTTGCGCCTGATGGAAAAATTGTCTACGCCGGAAACGACGGCGACATTTGGACGATCAACCGCGAGGGTGGCGAGCAGCGTCAGCTCACGAATGATTCTTACAAGGACTTTTTTCCGCGCGTGTCGCCCGACGGTCGTTACATCTTTTTCGCTTCAAATCGGAGCGGCTCGAATCAAGTCTGGCGAATGAACGCCGACGGAAGCAATCAAATTCAGCTTACAAAAACGGAAGGCGGTTATCCGCGATTTGCCACGATGGACGGAAAATGGATTTATTTCGAGTCGGGCGTTCATCAAACCCTATGGCGAGTTGCAACCGAAGGCGGCGAAGAGATTCAAGTTTCGGAGGGAAAAGTTTCGTGGCCGGCATTTTCGTTCGACGGAAATTTCGTCGCCTATTTTTTCCACCCTAAAGAGAGCGACAATCGAATCAAGATTGCCGTGATGTCAGTTGAAACCAGAAAGATTCTAAAAACTTTCAGCCTGGCTGACGATAGATCCAGTCCGATCATAATCGCCTGGGAGAGCGACAACAAGAGTTTCAACTACATTACCGCAAACAGTTCGAAGAATTCTCTCTGGCGGCAATCGCTCGACAATTACAAGCCGCGCCTAATCGCCGATTTGGGCAACGAAGAAATTGAGGATTTTGCGGCGTCGCCGGACGGAAAGTATTTCGCCTTCATTCGCGGCAAGTGGATTCACGACGCGGTTTTGATCGAAGGTTTGAAGTAGATCTGGAATCTAGCCTGACGTGTTTAGAAAACCAGAAAGACCCAGACTTTTTCGAGCCGAACATCTCGCACTGCCATAGTTGCAATCGCGGGGAGTCACTCGCAGGCCTCGAATCCGCTATATATATCCGTTCATTAGAAAATTTTTCTCAAACAACGAAAAAAGCCGCCCGTGACCCTGGTCGCGGGCGGCTTTATTTGTTTTGTTACGTTTTGCTGCCCTTTACTAGACGTTTGCGCCGGGGTAGTTGGTGCCGAAACGGTCGGCGTTGCCTTCGGCAAGAGCATTTAGCAGCTCGTAGTGAAAGTAATCGAATCGTGCGGCTACCGGCGGCTGCACGCGTTTGTCGTACATTTCGCGTGAGCGGTCGATTGCCTCGCGAAGCCGGTCGTAGAGATCGTGAGACTGGCGGCCCTCGAGCACCTTTTTCTCGTTGTAAAGCTTGATCTCAGAGACGAGCAACCGTGCAAAACGGCGGGCGTCGTTATGCAAACGGCGTTCCTCCTCAGGCACCTCAATAGGCAGATCTACCGGGCGATCACTCAAACGAGCCTTGGGCAAAGACGACGGTGCGACCTCGATCGCGGATTCGACAGTCTGGACGCGTCCGCCGCCGATCACGCCGGCGGGTTCGAACGGCTCTACTGCTATATCGAACGGAGACGATTTTTCAACCGCCGCCGGTTCGATCGAACCGCCGGAATCGAATACCATCGCTCCATCTTTCGGTTCATATTCGGGCACCGGTTTGGCAAATTGTTCCGCAGCCTCGGCTTGCGGCTGTTCGGCCTCAAGATGCGGCGCCGCAACAGACTGCGGAATTTCGACAACTGCCTCTTCGGTCTCAACGGTAGATTTGCTAACCGCCGGTTCTGAAAAAGCAGGCTCGGTCGGAAGGCCGCCTTCGTATGAAACGCTCTCGCTAAAAGCGAAATCAGGCGTCTTATCTTCGACTGCGGCCATCTCGACCGGCATTTCTTTGATCGTGTCGTCAAAGCGGGCGTCGACCGGCGATTCGATTTCCACGCCTTCGCTGTCGTGCGGTGTGCCTTCGAAATTCGCGTCGGCCATTTGCCGGTTTTCAGCCATCGCCGTCTGCGACGAGGCGAGCAATTCGACGGTTAGGGCCGCAACGCGGACGATTGTTTCGAGCGCCTCGAGATTGACGGATACGCCATCGTTTCCGTAGTCGGCATACATGACGGCGACGCCGCGGCCGCGGGCAACTAATGGTATCGCGTACATCCGGTCAGGTTCGCCAAATTGGAGTTGGCCGAGAAATTCGCTGTCGTCCGAATGAGAGCCGTGCGAACCTTCGGCGGTCGACGCGGACGCAGCCGCCATACCGAGGATCGAGTCGGCTGACGTCGGAAAATGTATCTCACGGATCGCGGACTCCGCGCCTTCGCTTGCGTCTCCGAAAACCTTCCAGCCGACAAAGTGCTCGTTTTTGATAATGAAAAACGCTCCGCGCGGAGCAAAATTTGCGGCATGCTCGACCAGCGATTTGAGGATCGCCGACTGCGAATCTTTGCTGATGATGTCGGCAATCGCATCACGCAGCTCGGCAAAATTTGTCACGGCCGAGGTGTCGGCGTCCATTTTCTCTGTTTCGGCAAATGCATTCGCCGAGAGCTTGGCTCCCTCGTCGCGGGCGAGGCGTAAGTGCTCGGTGACAAGCTCGCTAAACCCCTGATCAAATTCTTTTGGGGAATCAAAACGCTCGGTAAACCCCTGAAAGGCTTCATTGATCTGCGATTTATGCTTTTCAAATTCGGCGTCGATCTTACCTTGAAATTCGGCAACGTCCTGCTTCATTTCAGCGGCGACGGTCTTGAGATAACTCTCGAATTCCGTTCTAAGGCTAAGTTCGAGTTCTTCGCTATTCACAACGTTTCTCCTCCATCTAAAAAAAACAATTATTAAGGTATGTGGCGGTCGGCGGATGCGGGCAAGTTAGACCCAGTGGATTGGGGACGATTTGCACAAATCGCCATCCTGTCGATTATGACCAATTGTACAAGAAAATGTCAAGAAATTCTTTAGAATCAACAAACTTCCGGCCGTTATAGGCTTTGTGTTAAGAAAAACCTTTAAACACAAAGTACGCAAAGATTTTCGCAAACTCACAAAGAGGATAAATCGGTTAATAAAATGGCCCCAAGCTTTTTCGACATATTTTCTCTACACTACGAACACGTCTATCATTGCCTCACCACCTATTTCATTTCACCCTTCGGACGAAAGACCTTTTGAATCTCGCCAAATCCGTCGTCGATGGCATTCCATTTATCAATATTCAGTTCGATCACGGCAACGCCCGCGGTCGGCATAGGTTCGAGGTTGCCGGTCAGATAGCGGATAAACCCCTCGATGCCGGGATTGTGGCCGACGATCATTGCCGTCTCTATCAAATTATCGATCTCGGATACGACCTGGCGAAGCGTGTGGGGGCTCGCTTCGTAGATGCGGTGGTCAAACCGGATCTCGCCGTTTAGGCCGCCGCCATCCTTGACCAATATGGCCGTCTGACTCGCCCTTACCGCCGGCGAACACAATATAACGGATGGTTGAAATCCCTGTTTCGCTATCAATTTGCCCATAAACCGAGCCGTTTTGAGTCCGCGCTCGTTAAGCGGGCGTTCGAAATCGGCGAGATCCGGCTCGCTCCAGCTCGATTTGGCGTGACGCATTATTAAGAGAGTTTTCATCTTTCGTCCGTCGATTCGCAGGCAGATTCTACCGCCCATTGTGTCAAAACAACAACCTATTGAGATAGAATTGTCGCTTGACGTGTCTTGTCAATAGCATTACGGAGGAATGGATTCATTGAACGCGGCCTTGCTCGTAAATTTGCTCGGTTTTTCGGTCGGCATTGCCTTGTACGCGATGCTGGCGATGATGGTCGTCCGTCACCGGGCCGGAGCAAAAGCTGGCAATATCAATCTGCTGCTCCTGACGACCGCCGCTTTGGGTCTACTGTGGAATGTCGGACAGCTTTACGCTTTTGTTCAAAAGGATTTTGGCGACGCGGGAATATCGCCCTTTCTCGTGGCGATCGCGTTTTCGGCTCTCGGATTTTTGCCATCGGTCGTCGTTCATTCGGCCCAGGCGGACGAGACCGGCACGCATTGGCTGACGTTCGCGGCATACGGCTTGAGCGCCGTTGCCGCGATACTGCATTTTCAAGCCGCGTTTGCTCACGCAACGGTTCCTTCGGATCTCGCCCTGCAAACGCAAACATTCGGCTCGCTCGCCCTCGCCGTCGGCCTTTTGCTTTTCAATTTCCGTCAAACGCTTGAAAAAAAAGCGATCTGGGCAAGCGCACTGCTCGTTTTTGCCGTTTCGGCGCTCCATCTGAGCGGCGAACGCGAAAGCAGCGCGTGGTATGTCGAGCTCGTCGCCCACCAATCGTCGCTGCCGCTCGCGCTCGTCATTCTCTTTCAAAATTACCGCTTTGCGTTCGCCGACCTTTTTCTAAAACGCGCGATCTCGCTGATCCTGCTGACCGGTCTCGCGTTCGGTCTTTACGCACTTGTCGCCATCCCGGTGTTGCGGCTCCACGAAACACATAACAAGGACGATGTGCAGGCGATCGGCGTCGTACTCGCTCTCTGGGTCGCAACCGCGCTCGTCTATCCGGCCCTGCATAAATTTGCGGTTTGGCTGGTTGATACGGCAATTCTTCGCCGCTCGGATTATGAAAAGCTACAGCTCGATCTGGCCCGCGAAATCGAGGGCATCGATTCGATAGACGCGGTGCTCGATCGTGTCTGCCGGACGCTTTCGACCGCGTTGACCGCGCGGAAAGCGGAGTGTTCCGAAATCAGCGAAACCGTTGGCGAGATCGGCTTTGTCTCCGTCAACTTCACGCCCGGCGACTGCAAGATCTTTGTCCCGACGGCCGAGGCGCCGTTCTATAAGATAAGTCTCGGCGAATTTCAGGGAGGTCGGCGTCTGCTGTCGGACGAGATCACGATGCTTGAGGCTGTTGCGCTCTTCACCGCTCGTCGGATCGACGTGCTCCGCGTCAGCCATGAACGTTACGAACAGAAATTTCGCGTGCAGGAATTTGCCAAACTCGCGACCGAGGCGCAACTCACCGCCCTGCGTTCGCAGATCAACCCGCATTTTCTGTTTAACGCCCTGACGACGCTCGGCTATCTGATAAAAACCTCGCCGGACAAGGCCTACGACACGCTTTTGCGGCTGACGCAATTGCTCCGCGGCGTCCTGAAATCGACCGGCGAATTTTCGACACTCGGCGACGAGATCGAGCTTGTCGAGAGCTATCTCGACATCGAGCGTGCGCGTTTCGAGGAGAAACTTCGTGTGCGATTCGACGTGCCCGATGACATCAGAAATATAAAAGTGCCATCGTTGATCCTCCAGCCGCTAGTCGAAAACGCGATCAAACACGGCATTTCGGAGAATAAGAACGGCGGCGAAATTCGAATCTCGGCCAGCGTAAGTCAGCAAAACGGCGATTCGCTGCTGCATCTGTCGGTCTGGGATTCGGGTGCGGGCAAAAATGGAAAAAAGGTAACCGGCTCGGGTGGCGTCGGTCTGCGCAACATCAAGGAACGGCTCGAATCGTATTACGGCAAAACGGCGAGCCTCACGCTCGAAAGCGGCAACGGAAACGGCACCGAAGCCGCCATTGACCTGATCGTGAGAGGATAAAAAACCATGGAACAATGGATTAACATGGATTTACGCGGACAATTGAAAAAAATAATCTGTGTTAATTTGCGTAAATCCGTTGTTTAAACGTCCTGAAATTATGAACAAGCTGCGGGTGATAATAGCTGATGACGAGCGTCCGGCACGCGAATTTTTGAAATCGATACTTCGCGAATTCGAGCAGGTCGAGCTGGTCGGCGAGGCTGAAAACGGCGCCGACGCCGTTGAACTGATCAAATGCGTTAAGCCCGATCTCGCCATTCTCGATCTCAAAATGCCCGAGGTTTCGGGCCTTGACGCCGTAAAATTGCTCCGCAAATCGCAGATGCCGCTGATCGCCTTTGTCACCGCCCACGACGAATATGCCGTCCAGGCCTTTGACGTCAACGCCGTCGATTACTTGCTGAAACCAGTCGAGCGGTCGCGTCTCGCTCAAACCATCAACCGCGCCACCGAGCGTCTCGAACAAACCGACTGGCGTATCATCGAGGCAGAAAAAGTAAAAAATGCAGCGTCGGATTACGACGCCGCAGCGAAAACTGAGCCGCTCGACCGTATACCTGTCAAGGTCCGCGAAGAGATCTATCTAATTCCGGTAGCGGAGGTCGCCTCGATCGTCGCCGACGGTGAACTGCTCCACATCACAACCTTTGAGAACAAAAAATACGTCATCAATTACCGTCTAAAAGACCTCGAATTACGCCTCGACGAACGAAAATTCGTCCGCCTCTCACGCGGCGCCATCGCAAACCTCGCTTTTGTCGCCCGCATTTCCCCAATGCCCGGCGGCACCTACACCGTCACCCTAAAAAACGGCCAACAAATCGCCTCCAGCCGTCTACAATCAAAGATTCTCCGTTCAAAGCTTTTGAAACTCTAACGAGTTACATCTTCGCGCACATCTCGACGCGTTTATTGACCTCTTCCCAGTTTACGTTCGACATAAAGGCATCGACGTATTTTGCGGCGGCGGCACCGTAATCCATCTGATAGGCGTGTTCGTACATGTCGAGGACGAGCAGCGGGACGGTGAACGGGGCGTTGGTTGCGTGGTCTGACGACCAGTAATTGTGAAATTCTTTCGTGTGGCAATTATAGGCAAATACCGTCCAGCCCGAGCCGCCGCCGAGTGCGTTGCCGGTGCGTTTAAATTCGGCTTCCCACGCCTCGTAGCTGCCCCACCAATTTTTGATCGTCTTTAGCGCCGCGCCGTCGGCCTTTCCGTTGCCGCCAAGATTGGCAAAATACTTCTCGTGCAGCACGATCGAGCCGGTGCGGATCAGCTCCTGTCGTTTTAGATCGCCGTAGAGATACGCGGGCAGATCCTTGTCCTTCATCATAGCGGCGAGCCTCGCCTCGACGACATTGAGCGCTTTGACCGCGCCGACATAATTGTTGTCGTGGTGCGAGGTGATCAGCTTTTCTGAAATGCCGGTCAGCTTTGCCGCATCAAACGGCAGCGGCTTCGGAACGTGCTTCCCTGCAAACGCGGGCGCAAGCGTCTCGACCTGTAAAATGCCCTCGGCGTTAACTCCGCCGCTCGCGACAAGCGTCGCCGCTCCGGTCGCCAAAATCCCTGTCAAAGCTTCTCTGCGTGTGATCTTGTTCATAATGACTCCTGATAAATTTCCTTATGTTCAACCGTAATTCGACAATACTAAATAATAATCTCAATTCGATAAAAATAACAGGAAAGGCTCGCGACGGCATTCGGTCGATTTTGAAACTTTCTGCGGTCGAAAAGCCTCTCAGCGACCTCCGCGTCTTACTCTGTCTCCTCCGCGTTGAATAATAACTAACTCATATTCCACGCGGAGGACGCTGAGATTTTCGCGGAGAGCACAGAGAAATACTTTTATTCTCAGACTGACCCATTACCCCTCGCAACCGCTATTTTTGTCCAACGCTCTGGATCAACACCGGAGCGTCCGGGGCGCAGCAAAAATCGGCGAGGCGTGTCCGGTCGGCCTGCATTTCGGTGTCGGCCATGAGCATCTCGAGCGTCGCGTCGAAAACCTCGGCGGCTTTTTTGTCTGTGGGTTCGCTGATGCGATAGTGCATCCATTTGCCGTCGCGGCGACCGAGAACGAGCGAGGCACGTTTTAGATATGATAGGTGCCGCGAGATCTTTGGATTATTCGTCCCCAGCGTCTCGGCAAAAAAGCAGACGCACACTTCGCCGTCGCGCATCAGATTGAGCAGACGCAGCCGCGTCCGGTCGGCCAATGCCGCGAAAAACAACGCCGGATCGAAGGTTGTTTCTTTAACCACAGAGGGATTATATCACACTATAATTATGGCTTGACATAATTGAAATCCCGCGCGTATTCTGAAAATACAATTACGGCTAAACATAATTATAGATACGAAGGGAGCAAAAATATGACGACCGCAACTAATAAAATCAATACATTAAAGGCGCATCTCGCGCTCAATGTGAGTAGCGTCGAGACAAGTCTCGAATTTTACCGTAAAATGCTCGGCATTGACCCGAGTAAGGTCCGCACGGGCTACGCCAAATTTGATGTGCAAAATCCGCCGCTCAACCTGACGCTCAACGAGGTTCCGTTTAACGGCAGCGGCGCTCTGTCGCATCTGGGCATTCAGGTCGCCGGCACGGAAGATGTCCTGGCGATGAAAAACCGCTGGGAATCCGCTGGCCTTGTCCCGCGTGAAGAGATGCAGACGACCTGCTGCTACGCGCTGCAGGACAAAGCGTGGGTTCACGACCCGGACGGCAACGAATGGGAAGTTTTCGTCGTGCTCGAAGACAATTTGTCGGAAGAAGTTCAGGGCGCGGCCGACAAGACGTGTTGCACACCGACATTTGTCGGCATCGACGGTAAAAAACAAAATGTTACGACGGCTTGCTGCTGAATTTCTGGGCACGGCCGGTTTGCTCGCGGCGGTGGTCGGTTCGGGCATCATGGCCGAACGGCTCGCCGGCGGCAATATGGCGATTGCGCTGCTCGCAAATACGCTCGCAACCGGCGCGGCTCTCGTCGCGTTAATACTGACGTTGGCTCCGGTTTCGGGTGCCCACTTTAATCCTGTCGTGACGTTATGGGACGCTGTGAACGGCGGGATAAGCTGGCGTGACGCGGCACTATATGTGGTGGCGCAGCTCGCCGGAGCGTTGCTCGGAGTCGGTATCGCCAATCTGATGTTCGATCTACCGGTGTTTTTCGCGTCCACAAAGGTTCGCACCGGCCCGTCGCAATGGCTTGGTGAATTTGTCGCGACTTTCGGCCTTATCGCCGTCATTCACGGCTGCTCGCGTCTGCAAAAGGCGGTCGTTGTCCCGTTCGCCGTCGCGGCATACGTTACCGCGGCCTATTGGTTTACATCATCGACATCGTTTGCAAATCCGGCGGTAACGATCGCGCGTTCGTTAAGCGACACATTCGCGGGCATCCGTCCGGCGGACGCGCCTGGCTTTATTGCCGCTCAATTACTTGGGGCAGTCGCGGCGACAATTGTATTCCGCTGGCTGATCCCTAAATCGGAAGAAAATATATGAGCCAGAAAAAGCGAGTCCTGATCCTCTGCACCGGCAATTCGGCCCGCAGCCAGATGGCCGAAGGCATCTTGCGCGACATCGCGGGCGACACATTCGAGATCGAAAGTGCGGGTGTCGCTCCGTCAAGCGTCCGTCCCGAGGCCATCGAGGCAATGCGAGAGATCGGCATCGACATAACCTCTCACCGCTCCAAATCCGTCGACGAATTCGTCTCGCTGGAGTTTGGTTATGTTATTACTGTCTGCGATAACGCCAAACAGAGCTGCCCGATCTTTCCCGGCAAAGCGATCCGCATTCACTGGAGCTTTGACGATCCGGCGGCGGTCGAAGGCACGACGGAAACCCGCCTCGCCGCATTTCGCCGTGTCCGTGATGAGATACGCGAGAGGTTGATCGCGTTCGATGAATATGTACACCGGTAGAAATTCATTGTTTTGAGTTATCAATGATAGTAATATCAAACAAGTTATGAGCGTGGTCGAGACAATTCGGGAAAAGGTTTTTCATCTGCCGCCAAAGGCTCAGGAAGAAGTTCTTGAGATCATTGAGCAAATCGAGGAGCGTTATCATATCAGCGAAGAGCCGGAACCGTCGAACGGTAGCAGCAAAAATCCGTATCCTCTGCGTTTTATCGCTGATCTCGCGATGGATGTCGGTGTAACTGACTTCGCGGAACGCCATGACTTCTACGCAAACGGCAAACTGGAGGACTAAACTCTTTTGGCCCAGCCTCGACTCTTTCTTGACACGGCGTACGCCTACGCTCTCTTTAACAGCCGTGACCAATGGCACGCAAGAGCCATCGAATTTCAGAAAAAACTCGAGGCCGAGAATCGTCATCTAGTAACTACTCAACTCGTATTGGTCGAAATAGGAAACGGGCTTTCCGGGAAGCAATTTCGTCATAAAGCTGCGAGCATCATTCGCTATTTACAAGTCAACCCGCTCGTCGATGTAATTCCGGTTACGCCGAGCGCATTTACTCGTGCATTCGAGCTATACGAACAGCGGCCTGACAAGGCCTGGGGCATGACCGACTGCTTTTCGTTTATCACCATGCGGGACAAGGGATTATCGGAAGCCCTGACGACCGACGATCACTTTCGCCAGGCTGGTTTTAATGCCTTGCTTTTGGATTAGTCATCGAGTGTTTTTACCGGTTATTTCTTGGCTAATAAAAAGTCAAATGCTATCTTCTGCGTGATCTCAAAACGCATGGAAAATCCGACCATAAAAGATTTAAAGATCTACGTCCCGGCGCAGAACTTTGAGGAATCAAAAAAATTCTACACCGAGCTCGGATTTGAGCTGACCGAGGCGTGGGGCGAAACCTTCGATTGTCGGCTGGGCGGCGCCGAGTTCCGGCTTCAGAATTACTACAACAAAGATTGGGCTGAGAATTTTATGATGCGGTTTGGCGTCGCGGACGTGCGTGCCTGGTACGATTTCGCCAAACCGGTCATCGAGAGCGGCCGCTACGCAAACGTCCGCATTGACAAGCCCGAAACGATCGACGACACGGTCGTAATGCACATCTGGGACCCGTGCGGCGTCCTGCTCATTTTCGTCCAATAAAACTTAAATCGTTGGTTGGTATTCTATCGCACAAACAATATCCAAACCCCTGATAAAAATGTTTGTTGCGGGCCGTTGCGTTAAGCGGCTTTTTTTACATAAAACCTATTAGGGGAATACCATGGCCGAAAAAAAACCGATCGACAAAAAGACTCAGAAAAAGCCTGTTTCGCCAAAGACCGGCAATGCAATCCATAAAGAAACGAATAGAAACATCAACAAGATAGTCGAGATCGAAGATACGCATAAACAAAATCGGAGCGTCGGCGAAAAGATGTCTGACGGAATTGCGGCTTTCTGCGGCAGCATGACATTTGTCTGGGTCCATGTTATCTGGTTTAGCGCGTGGGTTCTCGTAAACTCAGTCTTTCAGTTTTACCAGTTTGATCCGTTTCCATACACGTTTCTGACTCTGGTAGTTTCGCTCGAGGCGATTTTTCTCTCGACATTCATCCTCATAAGCCAAAATCACGAGACCAAGCTGACCGAGCGGCGAAACCATCTCGATCTACAGATCAATTTGATGGCGGAGCAGGAAAATACGTTGATGCTCAAACTCCTCGGCCGTATCGCCGAAAAGGTCGGCGTCGCGGACGACGATCCGGCATTAGAAATGCTGACCGAAGATATTCACCCCGATAAACTCGTCGAGCAGATCATGTCAGCCACCGGCGCCGACGCTAAGGAAGCGAAACCGAAAGTAGCCGCCAAGGCCCGCAGCAAAGAATCCGGCAATTAGTATGCTATTGGCCGAACAGATCTATTCGGTAATAATCCTCTCGCTGGTCGTGGCGTCCGTTTCGTGGACCGTCATGCAGGAGGAGATCTTTAGTGAGTTTAAGGATTTTTGCGTAACCAAAAGCGAAACGTCACCGTCGCTGATGAGCCGTAAGTTCTTTTATCTATTCACTTGCGAATATTGTTTTAGCCACTGGGCAACTATGGGTGTTAGCCATAACGCAGTTTCGGCTGTTGTTCGATGATTGGCGCGGAGTTTTGATCGCCTTTTTTGTATTGCCGTGGCTCGCCAATCAATGGATGAGCCTCTATCGCCACATCCGCGTGTCGATCAAATACGAAAATACGCTGGCTAAAAAAGAAGAACGTAAAACGTAAGGCGAGACGGTAGTTAATTCAAATGATCGAGATCATAGGCTGGACCAGCTCGGGCATACTACTAATCACCCTGCTGATTCAAATCCTCAAACAGTGGGAAGCGGGATCGAACAAGGGCGTCTCGAAATGGCTGTTTATCGGCCAGCTTGCGACCTCCGTCGGCTTTACCATCTAAAGCATTAGCACCGGAAACATAGTTTTTATCATCACAAATTCACTCCTCGCCGTGAGCGCTGTAGCCGGCATTTACATATACTTTTCGAACCGAAGCCGGTGAATGTTTTTTACCAGCCTTTTGGCGTCTAGCGCCGCATCGACTAACAGATGCAGCGCTCCCGCTTTTGTATGCTGCCTGACAAACAAAAACGATCGGACACGTTAGAGTTTATTCAGGCATTGATTTTTTCAATGACTGGTTAGGACGAACAGGATGCGTCTAGAGCGGCGCATCCTCTAACCCCTAACACGAAAACGCCGGTCGTTTACAAAAACGACCGGCGTTTTTGCGGTTTGGGCCTCCCATTCACTTGCGGTTTCCAACCATTCATTAAAAACTCATCGCGGCGCATGGATTTTTTGAATAGTCTAAAGTTTTGAAATTATTCGTCGGGCCTTTATAAAAATGAATCGATTATTTATCGCACCTCTCCTCGTCCTTGTATTTACCTTTGCTGTATTTGCTCAGAACACGGGCAAGATTTCGGGAACTGTTCACCTCGGCACCGAGGACACGGTGTTGCACCAGGTGTCGGTCCAAATCGTCGAGATCAAACGCACGACGGTTACCGATCAGAGCGGCCACTTTGAATTCGCCAACGTCCCGCCCGGAACTTATACCATCAAGGCCCACCAGGAAGGCTTTGCCGACGCTTTGAAAAAGGTCGATGTCACGGCTACCGGTCCGGCAACAGCCGATTTCCAGTTGCGGATAGCCGGACTGAAAGAAGAGGTCACCATAAGCGGTTCAGGCACAGCCGAATCTGCATTTGAGTCGATCGCCTCGGTCAATACAATGAATTCGACTGAGATCACCTCACGAGCGGCCGTGGGACTCGGTGACGTGCTGAATAATGAGGCTGGGGTTACTAAACGCACCGGCGGCGCAGGCAACTCGCGTCCCGTGATCCGCGGCTTTGACGGCGACCGCGTCAAAGTGGCATCTGACGGCATTGGCGTCGGCTCACTCGCATCGCAGTCCGGCGACCACTCGGAGCCGGTCGATACACTTGCGGTCGAGAGGATCGAGGTCGTCAAGGGTCCGGCAACACTGCTTTATGGCAGTAGTGCCATCGGCGGCGTCGTTAACGCGATAAGCGGCCACGATGAGGGTGCTCATCCGGGAACGCGAGGTTATTTTTCAACTATCGGCGGCACGAACGGTGGCCAGGCGGCGGCAAATGGCGGCATTGAGTACGGAAAGGATAAATGGATGTTTTGGGCCAACGCCGGACACCAGAGGACGGGTGACTATAAGGCGGGCGGCAATTTCGGTAAGGTTAGGAATACCTTTACTAATAATACGACCGGTGCGATAGGCTTCGGATACTTTGCTAAAAAAGCATATTTCGACGCGGATTACAGCTATTACCAGAGCAAATACGGCATACCGTTCGATTTTTTCGATCCGAATAGTGAGCTTCGCTCCCTGCGTGTCTGGCGTGGAGATGCCAAGTTCAATTTCGGATATAACGATCCGAACCTTTTCGTTACCAGCTCAAAGTTCACGATTGATCTGAGCAATTACCGTCACCAGGAACTGGCAAATAACGTTGTCGGCACAACATTTCGAAACAAGGTCAACTCCTTTCGCGGCATTTTTGAAGAGAAAAAGGTAGGTAAGCTGAGTGGGCGATTTGGCGTCGAGGGTTATGGCCGGACTTTCTCGACCGTCGGGGCCGAGATCCTGATCGACGGACCGGTCAAGCAGAACGCATTTTCGGTCTTCGGATTAGAAGAACTCAATTTTGAACGCGTTACCTTTCAATTCGGCGGACGCATTGAGAACAATAGATACAATCCCTCCAATCCGGCATTGCTCGATCGGTCTTTTACCGGACTATCGGCGGCAGCCGGAGCAAAGTTCAAACTCTGGACGGGTGGACTATTCGTCGCCAATTTTTCGCACGGCTATCGGGCGGCGGCCTTAGAGGAGCTTTACAATCATGGCCCGCATGACGGCTCGCTGTTGTTCGAGGTCGGCAATCCGAATCTTAAACCCGAGGTCAGCAACGGCATCGACCTCTCATTGCGTCACCAGAACACCCGGTTTAAGGCCGAGGCCAATTTTTTCCGTTACGGGTTCAAGGATTTTGTATTTCTCGCGCCACGTGGCATCTTTGATCCGCGCAGCGGATTGGAGTTTGCCGATTATCTACAGCGTGACAGCCGCTTTATGGGTACGGAATTGAGCGTGGATGTGACCGCGAATAAATACTTGAACGTTCTGGCAGGCCTCGACTATGTTAACGCCCAGCTCAAGACCGGCCAGCCGCTCCCGCGTATCGCACCTCTTCGTGCCCACGTCGGCCTCGACGTTCATAAAGGCAATCTCAGCGTGCGTCCCGAGTTCGTAGCCGTCGGCCGTCAGGACCGCATCTTTACAAACGAGACGCCGACCGCCGGATACGGCACCGCAAACCTCACGGCGTCATACGTCATTCCGACAAAGCACGCGGCGCATGTCTTCTCCATCAATGCCTTTAACCTGAACAATAAGCTGTATTACAACCACATCTCGTTCATCAAGGAGATCTCGCCCGAGATCGGCCGCGGAATCCGATTTAGCTATACGATCCGATTTTTCTAAACCGAAAAAACAGCCTTAGCCCCAAATACACCAATATATTTACTGATTTAACTCGTGTATTCGTCGCTAAAGCTTTCATTCGTTATAATCTGAATATCAATATGAAAACTGAAATGCTGTCATTTGAAACCGCCAATGGCCCGGCAAACGCCTACGCCGCGATTCCGGCCGCCGCCGGTAACAAAGCCGTCATCGTCATCCAGGAATATTGGGGCCTTAACGACCACATCAAGGACATCGCAAACCGCTACGCCGCCGAGGGATTTATCGCGATCGCACCCGATCTGTATCGCGGCAAGATCGCAAAGGACAGCTCGGAGGCGGCCGCTATGATGCAGTCGCTTGCTATCGCAGACGGACTCGACACGATCAAAAACAGCATCGACGCATCCGCGTTAGCCTACGACATCTCGCATTTCGGCATCACCGGCTACTGCATGGGCGGCACATATACCTTGCGCGCCGCCTGCGAACTCGAAGGCCTGAGCGCCGCCGCCGCCTTTTACGGCGACGTTCCCGATGACGACGTGCTCCAGCATCTGACAACGTCAACAATTTTTATCTCCGCGACAAAGGACGGCTGGATCAACCCCGAAAAGGTCGCCAAACTCGAGGACGCCGCCGAGCGCTTTGAGCTCCCGATCCACTCGGTCAAATACGACGCCGATCACGCCTTTTTCAACGACACCCGCCCCGATGTCTACAATGCCACCGCCGCCAACGACGCCTGGGCGATGGTTATCGGATTTTTCAACGACAAGCTTTAGAA
>JAYUDV010000198.1:0-1673 GCA_043739565.1 Chloracidobacterium sp. | reverse complement strand
CGCCAGGCCGCAAGGCCGAGATAAGCGGAGCGTGATTAGGCAAAATGCCCGCCTCGCCCGACGCCGTCGGGACCGTGACGGAATCGACCTCGGCATCGAGGACTCGGCGTTCGGGGGTTACTATTTCTAACTTGAGCATAAAAGTTTCAAATGGTGAATGGTGAATGATGAATGATGAATTTCAAGCAATTGAAATAAGCCCAACACCTTTTACATACAGCCTACCGGTAATTGGTCTAAGTTTTCAGATTCGATTTGGTCGTTCTAATTGAGGCCGTCAAAAGTCTTTGAATTTCATCGCAGTCCTTCAACAGCGATTCAGAAAGTATGGCGGTTAGGTACTCACTGTCCCGCAACAGCCTGATCCAATAATTTGTCTCACACGCTTCTTTTTGAGCGATAGACAGCTTATGGATGAAATCCATTTTCGATTGAGCATGAACCGATTCCTCTATGTTAGCTCCTATCGACGTACCTGATCGCAGAACCTGTTTAGAAAGAATGTATTCATGATGGGTCTGAGCCATATATTTATACAACTTGATAATACGCAGAGCGAATAAGTAAGACTTGTCACCAAGAATATTTTCTTTCATTCACCATTGAGTGAATGATGAATTATGAATTATGAATTCAAGAAAAAACCTCTTCTCACTCATCATTAGCCATTCACCATTCTCACTCATCATTCACCATTCACCACTCACCATTTACGCGGCCGCCGCCATCTTCGCGGCTTTCTCTCGCGCCTGCTCGATTGTGCCGACCATGTAAAAGGATTGTTCGGGCATGTCGTCGCAAAGGCCAGCGAGGATTTCTTTAAAACCCTTGATTGTGTCTTCTGTTTTGACGTACTCGCCCTTGAGACCGGTAAACTGCTCGCCGACGAAAAACGGCTGCGAGAAAAAACGCTGGATCTTGCGGGCACGGGCAACGGTCAGCTTGTCGTCCTCGCTCAACTCGTCGAGACCGAGAATGGCGATGATGTCCTGCAAATCCTTGTAACGCTGCAAAATCTTTTTGACCGACTGGGCGGTATTGTAATGATCTTCGCCGACGATGGTTGGGTCGAGGATTCGCGAATTTGACGCAAGCGGATCGACGGCCGGATAAATTCCCAGCTCAACGATCTGCCGCGACAGTGCCGTGACGGCGTCAAGGTGGGCAAACGTCGTCGCGGGTGCCGGATCGGTATAATCATCGGCCGGGACGTAGACGGCCTGGATCGATGTGATTGCGCCGGTCTTGGTCGATGTGATGCGTTCCTGCATCTCGCCCATTTCACTCGCGAGCGTCGGCTGATAACCCACGGCGGACGGCATACGCCCTAAAAGCGCGGACACCTCGGAACCGGCCTGGGTAAAGCGGAAAATATTATCGACGAAGAAAAGAACGTCGTTGCCCTGATCGCGAAAGTACTCGGCTACCGTCAATCCCGACAAAGCAACCCGGAGACGTGCTCCCGGAGGTTCGGTCATCTGCCCGTAAACCAGCGCAACTTTTGAGCCAGGAATCTCAGCCTTGTCAACTAAGGAGAGATCGAATTCGCCGGTTGCTTCCATGTGCTCGTTAAACTTGTCGCCGTACTTGATAACTTTGGACTCGACCATTTCGCGCAGCAGATCGTTGCCCTCTCGTGTGCGTTCGCCGACACCCGCAAAAACCGAGAAGCC
>JAYUDV010000197.1:0-11515 GCA_043739565.1 Chloracidobacterium sp. | reverse complement strand
GTTCCTCATTGCCCATTTGGTACGTCTTCCAAATGTGCTTCATGCTGATCAGCATTTCTCCCGACTCCGGAGAAGGCGATTGCGGCGATTTGCCGTTGCCGTTTTCTTCTTCCATAAATCTGTACATTTCAGTTGTCAGTGGTCAGTAGTCGGTAGTCAGTTGTCAGTAGCGGAGGCGGTCTCAGAGTAAGCTAGTCTCATCCTCTCAGATGCCACTGACAACTGACCACCGACTACTGACAACTATGTCTTATTCGCCGCCTCGCCTTCTTTTTTGACCTGTTTCTTAATAACGGTACCTTCTTTCAGGGTATTGAGAACGCGGCTTGGGCCGGTGATCACCTCGTCGCCCTCTTTAAGGCCGCTAATGATCTGACGGTCCGATTCGCCGATGATGCCGGTTTCTACCTCGACAAATTTGGCCTTTTTGCCATCGAGAATATAAACACCGATGATGTTTTTCGGCTTATCGGCGGTTGCCGGCGTATCGCCTCTGACAGTCGGTGACGTTTGGGCTTCAGGCTTCTTTTCGATCACGGCCTGCAGCGGAATGGCGATTACATCATTCACGATTTTTGTGGTGATCTCCGCAGTGGCAGACATGCCGGGACGAAGGCCGTCCTTCACCTCTTGCGGCAGATCTTTCAGCTCGATCACGACCCGAAATTCTTTCGCTTCCTGCACGTTAATATTTGTCGAAAGCCCACCGCTCGTCTGCGATTTGCCAACCGCAAGAGGTGTCTTCTGCGTTACCTCGCCGAGGATCTCCTTATCGCCAAATGCGTCAACCTTGATCTTGGCCTTTTGGCCCACGACAACCTTATCGATCGAGGTCTCGTCAACCTTGACCTCGACATTGACCGTCGACATATCGGCAATCGTCATTAGCGCAGTACTGGAAAGGCTGGCGACGGCAAACGTTCCGACTTTTGACGGAATCTCCGCTACGACGCCGTTGATCGGAGCGACCTGCATCGTCTTGTCCCGCTGATTTTTCTGGCCGCGAAGTGTCGCCGCTGACTGATTTGCACGCGACTGGCTCGACGTCACGTTGAGATTTGCGGTATCGACGGCCCGCCGGGCGTCACGCACGCTAACCGCCTGTTGAGCGAGCCGCGCCTGAGCGTCCTTGATGCCGAGCTGGCGCGAACTGAGGTTTGATTTGGCGGTGTTTAGCGAAGCCATTGCGTTTTCCAAGCGGTCATTGGACTCGTCATAAACCTGCCGCGATACAACGCCGCTTTCCAAAAGCTTGGCTGTACGCTGTTTTTCGCGGGTTGCCGCGTTGACCTCGACTTGTGCTTTGTCAACATCCGACTGCGAGGAAATCACCTGCTGACGAGCTGTATCGACCGCGACCTGAGCGACATTAGACTGCTGCATCGACTGCGCTAGCTGATTCTGCGCCGCTGTGACCTGTGATTGCGAAACCCGGATCTCATCCTCAGCCGTTTGAAATGCGGCGGATTGGGCGTCGGTGTTTGACTGCAATTGATTTGGATCGAGACGCACGAGCGGCTGGCCTTTAGTTACGTGATCGCCTTCTTTTACGTAAATCTCTTCGATCCGGCCCTGGACCTCACTCGTCAGGTTCATAAACTGGATGGGCCTAACCTCACCCGAAGATGTGACCGTCGATCGCAACTCCTTACGCGTCTCGATCTTAACGACCGTAACCTCCGGCGTATCGGTACGTGTCGCGAATATACTCACAACAATAATAATGACAATCAAGGCGGCAACGGTACCGCCAATTATGATCTTACCTTTACGGCTCAATGCCATATCTTTTCAGTCCCTCTCAATGAAAAATTATCTCTTTGCCAGAGTATAATGAAATGTGTGAATTCTTGTCTTATCAAGCCAATACTACGACAGAATTTTTAGCATTGTTTCAAAAAAGTCTGGTACATGAAAAAGCGGGCCAAAATTGGCCCGCTTTTCGTCTAACCATATCGCGTCATGGCTAATGATTTACAAGAAATACATCCCACGCCCATCGCCCGACTTGGGCACCGTGAACATCTTTGACTTTTGCTCGGTATCTGAAACGATTGCCGAACTCATCCGTTCGTTTCGATTCCTTATACCTAAGCTCGATCTCTGCCAGGCCCAGTTGGTTAAGAGTCTTCAATTCACTCGGTTCGGAGATGCCGTTATGATTGACGTCCTGCCACAGTCTCAGGCTGCTAAAAATACCATCCTGTGCGGTTATCTTGCCATCGCCGTTGCCGCCATTCTCCGGTTTATCATATTCCGCCAGTGCAATGAAACCGTTACGCTGATTCCATGGTATGGAATCCGGCTGCGGCGCGAAGTTGCCGAACATTTCCGTGCCATCGTCAATCAGTCCATTATTGTTCCGGTCTAGAACAAGCCATGCATCATCGGAAACCGCAGCCGTCCAGCCGATGCGCTCTGGCGTTCCATCCGTATTCATGTCAAAATCAACGCCGTTCGCGGCATTTGTGAGTGAAAAACCGTTGCCGTTTATATCTATTACAATTGGGGTATCGAAAAAGCACTGGCACCTGGCATTACTCCACGCTGCCAAATACCCGTCGTCCGAGGCGTGACCACATGCACAATATTGCGGGAAGTCGCTCAGGGGACACGATACGTCAAAACCTGAAAAGTCACATGCCGGCGGCGGCGGATCGGGAGTTGGGGTTGGCGTTGGTATAGGACAGCACCAGCCGGGATTCAGGGAGCTTGCGGTCGTACCAGTCGGACACTGATTCGACAAGGGCATGCGTACAGCGTTTTGACAAAGGGTTGGACATCCCTCATAGAAGTCCTCGTAAAACCTGGATGAGCAGTCTTCACAAGTGAACCCGGGCTGCCCTATTGTTGTACACCTAAAACTCACGCCTCCCTCCGTGCCGTACTTCAACGTCGTCCCGCCAGGAGGAGTGTTGGAAGTGGTTATAACGTCCTGGAGCCGGTCACATGTCAGCAAGTTGCACCCATCAACAGAAGCGTTTGAACAAGGCCTCCGTTCCGCCGGGGCCGCAAACAAAAGCCATACGCAACCTCCCGGGTCAGTTTCCGGCTCGTTCGTGTCTAATCCTCTGTCAAAAAAAAAAGAATCGCGGACGGTCTGGAATGAGAATGCTGGTGGGTGAGTGGCGAATGGGAGGTTCAGGATTATCGGTGACGAATACAGACCGGCCAGTTGCTGGGTCTTTCCGGGTTCGACTGCCCCGGGTCCATCCGGTGTCGTCGGTGAACCCGACTTGCTTTATATCGAGAATCACTTTGTCGATATCTTCCATTCCTTGTTCCCGAGCGTATTTTATCCAATAGTCAACCATGCTCACTGGCGGCTTAAGCGTGACCCGGTCTCCAGCCGACAATACCTTAATTCTCGGTTCCGAAAACGGGAGCTCGACCGTGATCACGATTCCTGCCGTTTCAGGGGTGGCCTCCGTAGCTCCGTATCTAGGCTCCTTAAGCATTAGGTTGATCAACAACCAGTTGATATCCTTGCCGGATATATTAGTAACCTCCAAACTGATCTTTCGCAGCCAATCAGGCCCTGCTTGTACTTCCCTGTTTGGCAATTCCTTGCCATCCATGCTAACTGCAACCTGAATCGGAGTGTTTTTGTAAACGAACTTGGCTGGTTGCTCGACTCGCCGGAGTTTGTCCTGCGCAGCACAGACAAAAACCGCGCAAATGACGGTGATCAACACTGCGGCGCCTTTTGCAACTGTTTTCATTATCATCTCCTTTTTCGCCCCCAAGAAGGCGATGGCGATTGAATGTAAGGATTGTTTGGTCTCTCTTGGGAGGCTAAACAACCGGGAGGAGTTGCTTTTTGAACTACATTTGTTTATTCAAAAACAGTCTGTTCCTAAAAATCTGGCGTGTCAAGATATTTTCTCGCCTTAACTCTTAACTTTTGTCAGAAATAAAATCGCCGCGACAGACAAGCTGGCACTTGCCAGAAAGGCGAAGAGAGAGCCAACCTGCTCCATGCCAGGCCATTATCGCAAAGTTAAGTCTAGTCGTCTCCCACACGAACGCTTTATTCATTTGACGTAAACCTACAGTAGAATTACGATTTACGAATAAACTCTAGACTGGTAGAATTGTAGTATGTCTAATGAGTGTGTCTTTAACTGTGAATGGTGAGCGTTTAACTTCATGAATACATGTCCGTCATGCCAGAGCTCTAATCTCGATTCGTCCCGGTTTTGTGACGAATGTGGAAACCGGTTAATGGCCGCCGCGAATGGCACCGAGCCGCAACCGCCGGCCTATGTCCCGCCACAGGTTGAGGCCGTGATGCCTGACGTCTCAATGCCGCGAATTAGCCAGGCAACATCTGTCGATGTAAGGCCCGCCCCGTTTGCGTTCGAGGAGATCGCTCCTCCGCACGAGCAGGGCGATGACCGAAATGGGGTCGCTCATGCGGTTTTGGTAATCGAGCGCGGCGACGCACCCGGCACCGAGTTTAAGCTGACAAACGACGAATCGACCATCGGCCGGTGGGACGCGGATAATGGCGTATTCCCGGATGTTGACCTTGACGCTTTTGATTCCGACGCCAAGGTTTCGCGACGCCACGCGCGTATTCGCCGGACCAGTGGGTCATACTATATCGAGGATCTCGGCTCGACCAACGGCACGTATGTGAACCGCGGTCGGCGACTATTGCCGGGCAACACAGAAATTCTTACTGACGGCGACGAGGTTATCGTCGGCAAGACATTCTTACGTTTTCAAATAATGCACTGAAAAGAGAGTTGCCCAATTTCACAAAACGATCATGACGCTGTGTCACGAATGCGGCTCCGAAACCGCTGAAAATGAATTATTTTGCTTGCAATGCGGAGCTTCGCTCGAGGCGCGGCCGATCGGCGGCGCAGACGATGGATTGCCTTTTGACACAAAACCTCAAGCGGAAAAGACGGAAGAACCAGTCGTTCTAGATACTGATCTTGGTCATCGCGAAAATGATGCCGTTTCGTGCCCGAGTGAGAAGGCTCAGGCCGCACCCGCAACGTCTGACGCATCGGTAGCAGTTGCCGAGGAAACTCCAAAGGAAGAAGTCAAGGTCATCACAAACGACTTTGCCGACAAACCTGAGAACATAGAAAGCGAACCAGTAAAGTCGAACGACGGCGAAACGCCGCATACAACCGGCATCGGCACGGACGGAAAACGTCCCGGTTTAACGACGCTTGCCGAGGGAACAGTCCTGAATTCGCGTTACGAGATTGACCGCAAGATCGGCGGCGGCGGTATGGGCGCGGTTTATTTAGCACTGGATAAAAACTTAGGCGGCGTTGAGCGTGCCGTTAAGGAAATGGTCCAGTCGAATATCGAAGAGGAGCAGCAGCAAAAGGCGATCGAGGATTTTCGACGCGAATCGATGATCCTTTCGACGCTCGATCATCCGTCAATCCCGACGATCTACGACTACTTTTTTGACGAAGCAGAGGCGAGATTTTATCTCGTCATGAAATATATTTCGGGTGGCGATCTCGCCGCGCGTCTGCGCGCCGCGCCGGGCGGACGCATCGACGAGCGGACCGTGACCGAATGGGCAGTGCAGGTGGCGGACGTTCTCGCCTATCTGCATGGTCTGCCGACAACCATCGTCTACCGCGACCTTAAGCCGTCAAACCTAATGCTCGACACGTCGGGCCGCATTATGCTGATTGATTTTGGCATCGCGCGATCGATAAATCAGACTCAGGAAAAGGGCGTTACGGCCGTCGGCACAATGGGTTACGCGCCGCCGGAACTTTTCAGCGGTAATGTCGAGCCGCGTTCTGACATTTACAGCCTCGGCTCGACCATGTTTCATCTTATGACCGGCGCCGATCCGCAAAATAATCCGTTATTGATCTTCGATTTCCAGAAAAATCCTCGACCGCGTCAGATAAATCCGCAGTTGTCGGATCAGATGGAACGAATCCTGATGCGGGCGGTTGAATATAGCGCCGACAGCCGATTTACAAGCGCGGACGAGATGCGCTCCACTCTCGCGGATCATCTCGAAAATCTCAAGCGCGGTTCGGTAACCTATGGTGTCACGGAAATTCCGGCAGCCGTTAGCCTTTCAAATCAAAGCGTTTTTTGCGGCTTTTGCGGCCAGCGGATAGTCGCCTCGGATATGTTCTGTGCTTTTTGCGGGGCCAAGCAGCCGATCGCTCAGCATGGCGTCCACGCCGAGATCTATTCACGCACCGCGCCCACGGCAAAGCTCATTATTGACGGCACAAGCGAACTTGACGCTCCCGTATTTTCATTAGAGCGAAGCGATAACCTCGTAGGGCGACGAGATCCGCAGTCTAACGTATTTCCAGAGGTCGATCTGTCGAAATACGACCCGATGACCAAGATCTCACGTCGTCACGCCCGCATTTGGAACGAAGGCGGCAATTTTTTGATTGAGGATCTTGGGTCGTCAAATGGCACGATACTCTTAGCAGGTGTGAGCGGCTCGCTCAAGTTGCCGCCGCACGAGCCGCACGCGCTGTCGAATGGCGACCGGCTGCGTTTGGGTGACACGACTTTACATTTTCTAATCGGCTAAAATAACGTAATTTATATGGCTTCAACTATAGACGGAGCATTTTCGTCCGCCAGACCATCTGGGAAAGAAAGGATCGTAGATTTCTCGCCCGTGCAGTTGCAAGCACCGTTTTTCCTGCGGTGCGCCGCACTTTTTATCGATTACATGGTGCTGCTCGTCGTGCCGCTCGGTTGGTTGTTATTTGGGCGTTTGCTGAACGACGGCGGTCCGGCTCTTACGCTCGGAGTAAACGTCTGGCTGTTTGTCCTGATTCTTTGGCTCATCAATTTTTTGCTGCTGCCGCTGTTGCGTGGCCAGACGCTGGGTAAGATGCTCACCGGGCTGACTATCCTAAACCTGGACGGAACGAATATTCGTCTCGGTCGTATTTTACTACGCAATACGGTCGGGTATCTTGTCACGGCCCTCACGCTCGGCCTGGGGTTCCTGATCTCGGCTGTTAATTCCAGCGGCCGCGCGCTGCATGATTTCGTCGCCGGGACGGTGGTTGTTCGGGGTCGTAAAAAGCTCGTATAAGTTTGCAATATGGCTAATCTGCTCGTAACACATCCAAACGGCACGTCCGATAGATTTCCTTTGACACGTTTAAAGACGACCATCGGCCGCTCGGCACGCAGCGACGTATGTATTCCCGATGCGTTTGCCTCACGGCTACATGCCGAAGTGCGGCAAGAGGGCGATGCATTTTGGCTGCACGATCTTGAGTCGGCTAACGGCACAAAATACGACGGCGTTCCGGTTTCCTCAACACTTAGGCTCGTTCCGCTTGGCGAGATACAGATCGGCGAAACGCGGATTCTGTTCGACGACGAAGATCACATCACCAAGAATATCAGCGCGACGCTCGTCGCCGACGCGACCGAGGCGCTCAATCCGGCGACGACGATCGCTCTTTCTAACCGAATCAATCCGTCGCTCGAGTTGCTCGATTCGTCGCTCTCGAGCCGCACCGATCTGCTCGGGCTGATCAGCAAGGTCGGCGTCGCTTTGCTCTCGTCGAGCGGCCTCGACGAAACTCTCAACCAGGTTGCCTCTTTAGTTTTCGACGCTGTTCCGGCCGAACGCGTCGTGATCATGCTCCGCGATGAAAAAGCGGCGACCGGCATGGAGATCAAGGTCGCCCGCATCCGCGGCAAAGAGGATCAGACCGGCGAGGTCCGCATCAGCCGGGCGATCATGACTGAGGTCGTCGAAAACGGTAAATCCGTGCTCACGTCCGACGCCCAGCAGGATCCGAGATTTGCGAGCCAGACTATTGTTTTACAGGGAATTCGCTCCGTCCTCGCCGTGCCGCTCAGCGTTGACGAACGCCATGTTTTTGGCATTATTTACGCTGACTCGCCCGGTTACGAATCGACATTTGCCGCTGAGCATCTTGATATTTTGACGACGCTTGCATCCGTTGCGTCGATACGCGTCGAAAACGCGAGCCTCCTCGACGAACGCATTAACCGCGAGCGTATGGAAAGGGAACTCGAACTTGCGACCGAGATCCAGCAGCGTTTTCAGCCGGACGGGCCGCCGAGCGTTGAGGGATATGATTTTCAGGGAATCTCATTCTCCTGCTACGAAATAGGCGGCGATTATTACGATTTTATCCCGCGTCACGATGGTAAAATGCTCGTCGCTCTAGGTGATGTTTCCGGCAAGGGAACCTCTGCGTCACTGCTGATGTCGAGCCTCCACGCCGCGATCCATGCCCAGGTCGCCGCCAAGACGCCGCTTGATGAGATGGTTACGTCGGTCAACATATATCTTGTCGAAAACACGCCGGCAAACCGTTTTATCACGCTTTTCGTCGCCGAGCTCGAACCGGCGACCGGCGAATTGACCTTTATCAACGCCGGTCATAACCCGCCGCTTATCGGCCGCGCCGACGGCTCACTCGAACTCCTAGCCTCAGGCGGCCTGCCGCTCGGCCTTATGGATTTTGCCGAATACGAAACCGGCCACGCCCAGTTGGGTTCCGGCGATGTCCTCTTCATCTACAGCGATGGCGTCAGTGAGGCAAACAACCTCGCCGAAGACGAATTCGGCATGGACCGCCTCGAGAAGGTGATCTCCACCAATGTCGACCGCACCGCGAGCGGCATCCGCGACAAAGTAGAATCTGCCCTCTCCGAATTCACCGGCACCGCCGCGCCGAATGACGATATCACGCTCGTAATTGTAAAAAGGCTATAGACTGGAGCGGCACGCATCCCTGCTTTCCCCGTGGGGCTTTTACGATAGTAATATCGATTTATCATGACCGTCCTGGAGCACATAAAGAATTTAACCCACTCACTTACGCCAAAACAGCTCGAGGAACTTGCCAAATATTTCGATCAACCGAACGGCAAACCTATGCACAGAAAGCCCGTGAGTTTGCGTGATAGCTGGAAGATAGAGTATCCCGAAGATTTTGATCTGTTGGCGACAATTCGGGAGATCCGTGATGAATGGAAGAAAAAATTTGATGGCGATCTATGATAAGGTTACGTTACGGATACGCATTCACTCTTCTGGCCCTTCGGAAAGTTTGACGAACTTGAGAAAGCACCGCAATTTACCATAACTCCATCCGAAGTCGAGTGGCACAAGTAAAAAGGCTTCGTTTCGCACGAGGCGAAGCCTTTTTTTATGTTTCTTCGCCTCTCGTGATATGTTAAGGTTCCTGAGTTTAAGATAGGGTTAATGTTAAATAACTGCATGTCTGAAGCCGAGGTTGATTCCTAAAATGAAAACAAACTACCGCGTTTTGTCAATCGTTGCTTTGTTCATAATCACGCTATTTACGGCTGTGATGAACGCTCAGAAAATATCCAATCACGAACAAATGAATACGGCTCCCGACAACCTCGTCGCCGGTCTCCGCTGGCGTAACATCGGCCCGTTTCACGGCGGGCGCATCTCGGCCGTCACCGGGGCGATCGGTCAGCCGGGGGTGTTCTACGTTGGGGCTCCAGCCGGCGGCATTTGGAAAACCACGAGCGCCGGCGTTACGTGGTTCCCGATCTTTGACCAGTTTACAAACGTGGACAGCATCGGCGCGATACAGGTCGCGCCGTCCGACTCTAACATTGTATATGCCGGCACGGGTGACTCGGTGCAGGGCTCGCTCGGCGACGGCATGTACAAGTCGATGGATGCGGGCAAGACGTGGACGCACATCGGCCTCGATGAGACTGTCAAGATTAACAAGATCGTGATCGATCCGAAAGATCCCGATCTCGTGCTCGCGTCGACGCAAGGCGACGCAAAGCACACCGGCCAGGGCGTCTATCGCAGCACCGACGGCGGCAAGTCTTGGGTAAACGTGCTAAAGCCGGAGAACGCGAACGGAACACGCGACCTTGAGTACGCATTCGACAAGCCCGAACTGATGTTCGCGACTTCGCAGGGCAGCGGTGGCGGATTCGGCGGCGGCGGCGCGGCGCCGCAAGGACCGAACGGCACGGCTCTCTTCAAATCGACCGACGCCGGCAAGACGTGGAAAAAAGTGGACACGCTCTCGCCGTACACGGGACGGATCAGCGTCGCGGTCGCGATGCACACCAAGGGCCAGCGTGTCTATGTCGTTGGCGGCCCGCTCCAGGGCGGCTCGGGTCTCTATCGCTCTGACGACCAAGGCGTGACGTGGCAGCACATGGCGGTGGGTGACACGCGCGTGTCCAACGGCCAGGGCTCGTTCAGCTCAGGTGTGTGGGTCGACTCACAGAATCCAGACGTTCTCTACACGGTCAGCACCACCGTTTATCGATCGGGCGACGGCGGCAAGACATTCAGCGCGTTCAAGGGCGCTCCCGGCGGTGAGGATCCGCACGATATCTGGATCGATCCGACGGGCGGCCAGCGGATGTTATTCGGCTTTGATCAGGGACCGGCGGTCACGCTCGATGGCGGCCAGACGTGGAGCGGCTACTATCAAATCCCGATTGATCAGGTGTATCACATCACGACCGACAATCGGTATCCGTATTGGGTGATGGGGTCGCAGCAGGACACGGGCGCGATCATGACGCGCAGTCGCAGCGATCTGGGTCAGATCACGACGGTCGATTGGTACCCGCTACAGTCATCCGAATTCGGCACTGTCGAGCCCGATCCGCTCAAGCCGACGACGGTGTACGGCGTCGGATATGGCGCCGGACAAGGCAACGGGCTGATCAAGATCGATCTCGCGACCGGACAGTGGGGTAACGTCGCGCCAAATTTCGGTAATAACAGGAACCTGTACACCGAGGGACGCGATTTCTGGAAACGGTTCGACACCACGTTCGAGCCTAAGGCTCTGTATGTAGGCTACAACTGCATTCTCGTAACGCGTGACGGCGCCGAGACGTGGAAGGCGTTCAGTCCTGATCTCACCACACCGAAAGGTCAGCCAATGGTGCCGTGCGGCGTCGCGGCAGCTCCGGCCGGGCCGCGCGGATCGATCTCCGATTTCTCACTCTCAACCGTCAAGCGGGGCGTCGTCTGGTCGGGCAGCAGCACGGGACAGATCTACAACACGATGGACGGCGGCAAGACGTGGAACAACGTCACGAATTTCCCCGATCTGCCGCCGAACGCCAACTTCGTCACCGTCGAGGCGGGACACGGCGACGCGAGTACGGCTTACGTGCTCGCGAACCTCGGCTTCGGCCGTGGCGGCCCGGCGCCGGGGGCCGAGCAGCACTACATCTATCGCACGCACGATGCCGGCAAAACGTGGATACGGATAATAAACGGCCTTCCGGTCGATGAGCGAACGGGCAGCCAGCTACACGTCATCCGCGAGGATCCGAAACAGAAGGGCTTGCTGTTCGCCGGCACCGAGACGACCGTCTACGTTTCTTTCGACGATGGCGATCACTGGCAGTCGCTGCGGCTCAATCTGCCGAGCACGTCGATCCGCGACATGGTATTTCATACCGCCGATCACATGAACGATCTGGTGATCGGTACGTACGGCCGCGGATTCTGGGTGCTCGACGACATGAG
>JAYUDV010000196.1:0-11530 GCA_043739565.1 Chloracidobacterium sp. | reverse complement strand
AAAATTATCACCAAATCCCGACGCCGATTATCTAAATTTGAGGTCGTAGTCGGTTCAGGAATTTGAAAGTTGGTTTTTCAAAGAACCCTAATATTTTGAAAGATCACGAGGCAACCCTTACAGGTGACCAACCGAGCTCCGATGTGGAACTCCACACGGGGAGAAAGCGGCGCTTGTTCGGTTGTATTACCGTGATTGCCGGCCTGGTATTCGGATTAATTTTCGTAGAGATCGGATTACGTGTCGCTGGCTACTCATCGCCCGAATTTTATATGGCCGATAATGTCCGCGGCTATTCCCTCATACCGGATATGACTGGCTGGTACAAAAAAGAAGGCCGCAACTTTGTCGCAATAAATAGAGACGGCTTCCGCGATATTGAACACTCACTCAGGAAGCCCGAGGGGACTGTGAGAATTGCGGTGATCGGCGATTCTTATGTTGAAGCTTTTCAGGTTTCGCGAGTCGAGATGTTTACTAATTTTGTAAGTGACGAAATCGAACGTTGCGGTGGAATGGACGGAAAAAAAGTCGAGATTCTCAATTTTGGCGTTTCCGGGTATGGAACCGCTCAGGAACTTTTGGTCCTGCGAGAGAAGGTGTGGAAATATTCCCCGGATTTTGTGATGCTGGTAATGACGACCAACAACGACATAACCGACAATTCGCGGATTTTTAGGAAGACTCCAATACCGTATTTCATCTATCGTGATAACGCGCTTGTCCTGGATGATGGGTTTCGCAACGAAAAGACTTTTATGTTCCGGAACTCGGCTTTGGGCAAAACTGGCATATGGTTCAAAAATCACTTGCGCGTTATCCAATTGATCGGCGAGATCCAGACCGGTCTGAAATACCGATATGAGGCATGGAAGAACAAAAACAATGCGAAATCGTCCGTGGCGCGGGCCGGCGAATTGCCTCCTCCGGCAACAGAGGTAGGTATCGACAGTCAGGTCTATCGAGAGCCGTCGGACGAAAACTGGAAGGATGCATGGCATGTGACAGAAGGGATCATCGATTTATTCAAAACGGAAACTGACGAGAAAGGCGCGCGTCTAGTTGTCGTAACCGCCAGCAATGGAGTGCAGGTGCTTCCAAATGTTGACCAACGTGAGGGATTTGCCCGATTGCTGGGTGTTGAAGACTTATTCTATCCGGATCGGCGTATCGCCGATTTTTGCACAAAAAATGATATTCCCGTCATCTCTCTCGCTCCAATACTTGCGGATTACGCGGCCCGCGAAAAGGTAAATCTCCACGGCTTTGAGGGAAATATCGGTTACGGTCATTGGAATCAACTCGGTCATCGAGTAGCCGGAGAAACAGTCGGCAAACAATTGTGCGGCGGTGTTTTACGTTAATATGGTGAATATTCTCGGAATCTCCGCTTTTTATCACGACTCCGCCGCTTGTCTGGTTCAGGACGGCGAGATTGTCGCGGCGGCGCAGGAGGAGCGTTTTACGCGAAAGAAACACGACGACAGCTTTCCGGAAAACGCTGTAGAGTTCTGTCTAGATTTTGCAGGTATCAATCAGGATCAGATCAATCACGTCGCCTTTTACGATAAACCGCTGCTTACTTTTGAAAGATTGCTCGAAACCTATATTGATTTTGCTCCGCGCGGATTTCGATCTTTTATCAAATCGATGCCGGTTTGGTTGACCGAAAAGCTTTGGATCCGTGAAAAGCTTGGCCGCGACACTGGTTTTGATGGCAAAATTCTGTTTACCGAGCATCATGAATCGCACGCGGCGTCCGTCTTTTTCCCGTCGCCCTTCGACAGCGCGGCCATTCTCACCATTGATGGCGTAGGCGAATGGGCGACATCGAGCCTCGGCGTTGGCTGCGGGAATAAAATTGAGCTGTTTAGCGAGCTCAGATTCCCGCATTCGCTCGGGTTGTTGTATTCGGCGTTTACGTATTTTACTGGATTTAAGGTCAATTCCGGTGAGTATAAGCTTATGGGCCTCGCTCCATACGGCGAACCGATTTATGTGCGGACCATCCTCGACAAACTGATCGATCTTAGGGACGACGGGTCGTTGCGGCTGGATATGCGTTATTTTAATTTCGCCGCCGGATTGACGATGACAAATAACGCGTTTGCCGAACTATTTGGCGGAGTGGCCCGCGAACCAGAGGCGGAAATTACGCAAAGGGAAATGGATCTCGCCCGTTCCGTGCAGGAAGTTACCGAAATGGCGATGCTGCGAATGGCCAATCACGCCTACCGCGCAACGGGCGAAAAGAATCTCTGTCTCGCGGGCGGCGTTGCTCTGAATTGCGTTGGAAACGGCCGTATTTTGCGGGAAACGCCATTTGAAAATATATGGATACAGCCGGCGGCCGGGGACGCCGGTGGTGCAATCGGTGCCGCGCTGTCCGTATGGCACCAATATCTTGGGAACGAAAGAAAGGTGGATCGTCATACGCCTCCGGGTTCCGACCGAATGAAGGGTTCATATTTAGGCCCGGCGTTTACCGCTGAGCAAATTCAAAAAATGCTTAACGAAGCCGGAGCGGTTTATAGAGAATTTAACGACTCCGAGCTTATAGATTTTACGGCTCGCGAAATCGCAAACGGGAAGGTTGTCGGCTGGTTTCAGGGACGAATGGAATTTGGCCCGCGAGCGCTCGGCAACCGCAGCATTTTGGGCGATCCACATTCACCGGAGATGCAAAAGCAGATGAATTTGAAGATAAAGTTTCGCGAATCGTTTCGCCCGTTTGCTCCGGCGGTTATTCGTGAGCGCGTGTCCGATTACTTTGAAATGGACGAAGCGTCGCCGTATATGCTCATGGTAGCTGCCGTAAGCGAGAATGTCCGGGTTGAAACGCGAGCCGAAGATAACGCCATTCACGGTTTGGATAAGCTGAATGTCCCCCGATCAACGATCCCAGCGGTTACGCACGTTGATATGTCGGCCCGGGTTCAGACCGTCGCTCATGAGGATAATCAACGATTTTATGACCTGATTGCCCGGTTCGGCGAGATTACAGGCGATCCGGTCGTAATTAACACCTCGTTCAACGTACGCGGCGAGCCGATCGTCTGTACACCCGCGCATGCGTTTCGCTGCTTTATGCGAACCGAAATGGATGTCCTGGTGATCGAGAATTTCGTTCTTGTAAAGGCTGAGCAGAACCAGCGCGTCAATGCGGATGACGACAATTGGCGAGAGATGTTTCCGGCGGACTAGCGATTGATGAAGAAAAACTTAAACGATGTCACGAACCGCGAGGCGAGAAAGACGGCGCTTATTGTTGCCGTAGTATTCGTTGCGGCGTCGGCGTTATTTTGGTACCGCGCGCGGTTGACGGCGGCGGTCGTCTCTGTTGCGATTGGGGGCTTTCTCTTGTTGATTGGCTTGTTTGTACCGCCGTTCGCGAAAATATTTCATCGGGTTTGGTTTCAGATCGCGTTTGCATTAGGATGGATTAACAGCCGCATACTGCTCGCGATCATTTATTTTTTGGTCTTTGTGCCATACGGATTGATCTCGCGTTTGGCCGGACGCGACCCGCTCAAAGTCAGACAGAAGCCGGAAACTACGTACTGGCACAAACGTGAGCGAACGCGGCAGACAAAGGAGCAGTTTGAGAGATTATTCTGATAAAATAAGCTCGTACGGGCATGGAATTAAAATTTAAATGAAGCGATTTCAGCTCTTATACGAATTCTGGCTTTTTCTCCGGCAGAATAAAAAACTCTGGCTTGTCCCCATGATCCTGATCTTAGTGGTTATCGGAGGCCTCCTGATTTTTGCCCAGACCTCCGCGCTGGCACCGTTTATCTATTCGATTTTTTAGCGAGATTATTCAGCCGTCTTGCACGATTTGGCCGGAGCCGCGTCGGCCGATTTGCGTGCGTTTTCGTTCTGATTTGGTCCGGGCATTATTATATCGACCACGCAAGACGATGTTTTGCTAATCTTGGAGATCATCAAATACGACGTGCTCTTTTTCGAATCGTCGCCGCTTGCCACATTAAACCTGGCGATGAGGGCAACAGGTAAGCCATTTTTGGTGCGCCATTCGATCTTTTCGCCGATGTAGGAAAAGCCACCGTAAAAACCCCAAAAATCTAATTCAAATTTCTTTTTCGCGGGTGTAATGATGTTGAGTGTTTGGCGAATATCGCCCTCGAGAAGACGAACCTTGTAACCGCCGACTCCGGTACATTCACCCTCATAAGATCCGGCCTCGTCCGGATTTGAGCTGATCGTGCGGCAAGCACTCGTTTTGGTACTCGTATAAACGCTCTTGTTTTGTGCGATTAATATGCCCGCGAATGTGAACATACAGATTGAGGCTGAAAGTATTATTTTCATGATTTTCTCCTTTTGATTGCAACACTCTGTCACAATTAGCGGCGATAGACAATCCGGCCTCCGACAATTGTCGCGACCGCTGCACCGTGAAACTCACAGCCGTTGAATGGCGAATTCCTCGATTTTGAACGCGAATCTGCGTTGATGTAAGTCCAGTCGAGATCGGGATCGATAATCGTCACATCGGCGATTGATCCGGGGGCGAGCGTGCCACGGCCGACGAGGTTAAAGATTTTTGCCGGATTGGTCGAACACATCTCGACAAGACGCACAAGGTCGATGAGGCCTTTGTGGACGAGCTGGTTGAAAGCGAGGCCGATGGCGGTTTCGAGGCCCGTAATACCGAACGGGGCCCGATCATATTCGAGTGATTTTTCGTCGGCGTGGTGAGGGGCGTGGTCGGTGGCGATGGCGTCGATTGTGCCGTCTTTTATGCCTTCGAGAATTGCTTCGAGATGCTCATGCGAACGCAAAGGCGGCGCCATCTTTGTGTTTGTGTCGTATGCGGAGAGTGCCGGTTGAATGTTACGCCCTTGCTCACGCGCTGGCTTCTGCATCTCTAACCCTGCGACGGCTTTGTCGGTCAGTGTAAAATGATGCGGCGTGACCTCGCATGTGACGTTGATGCCTTCGCTTTTGGCACGACGAACTGCCTCAATCGCACCTTTTGTCGAGACGTGTGCGATGTGAATGTGCGAGCCGGTTTCCCTTGCCAGCAGAATGTCGCGGACAACATCTATGTCCTCGGCGAGAGCGGGCATTCCCTTTAAACCGAGAAGTAATGAAATTCGGCCTTCGTGCATCACGCCGCCCGATGAGAGCGATTTGTCCTCGCAATGATCAATCACCGGCAGATCAAAATCGCGTGCGTACTGCATCGCCCGACGCATAATTCCGGCATTCGGCACCGGACGGCCGTCGTCCGACACGGCGACAGCACCGGCGGCCTTCATCTCGCCCATTTCGGCAAGTTCCGACCCATCCGAAGATTTTGTAATAGCACCAATCGGAAAAACATTCGCCAGGCCGGCACGCTCGGCCTGCTCGATCATGTACCGCGTGATCGCGGCATTGTCGTTGACCGGATTTGTATTCGGCATCGGGCAAACGCTTGCCCAGCCGCCCGCCACAGCCGCCGCACAGCCCGATGCGATAGTCTCCTTATGCTCCTGACCCGGTTCACGCAGATGGACATGCATGTCGATGAAACCGGGCGCGACGATCAGGCCGCTTGCATCAAAAATCTCGGCGTCAGCGGGTACAGATTCATTTTGGCCAAGCCAAGCCGCGACCTTTCCGTCCTCAATGAGAAGGTTTTTGCCGCTGTTTTGAGTTTCGGCGGGATCGATAAGATGGCCATTTTTTATCAATAACTTCATATAGTATCAGTTCGTTGGGCTTCCCCCAGTCGCCAAATATAGCACAGCCATTCGTACGGCGACGCCGTATTTTACCTGATCCAAAATGAGCGAACGCGAGCTGTCGGCGACATCGGACGATATCTCGATACCGCGATTCATCGGACCGGGGTGTAGCACGATCGCATCTTTTTTGGCGAGATCGAGGCGTTCGTTTGTCAGGCCGTAGTGGATCGCGTATTCACGCAGGGTCGGGAAAAATGCTGAGTCCTGACGTTCGCGTTGGATGCGGAGGATCATCACGACATCGGCTCCGTCGATGGCGTCCTCGATGTGCGGGCAAACCGTTAAAGATTTTGGATTTTGGATTTTGGATTTTGGATTGTTTTCCAGCGACCGATCAGCATTTTCTACTAAGAATTCAAAATCTCTTGGCACGAGTGTTCCGGGCCCGGCGACACGCACCTTTGCTCCCATCTTGGTCAGGAGATGAATATTTGAGCGGGCAACGCGGCTGTGCAGGATGTCGCCGATGATCGCGACATTTAATCCGGCAATCGTTTTCTTGTGCTCGCGAATAGTCATGGCATCGAGCAGCGCCTGCGTCGGATGTTCGTTGGAGCCGTCACCGGCGTTGACGATCGCGGCCTTACTGACCTTGGCGAGCTGGTGGGGCACACCGGCACTTGAGTGCCGGACGACGATGCAGTCGGGTGCCATCGCGTCAAGATTCATCGCCGTGTCGAGCAGTGTTTCGCCTTTGCTAAGGCTTGACGCCGAGACGCTGATGTTGACCGTGTCGGCCGAAAGGCGCTTGGCGGCGAGTTCGAACGATGTGCGTGTGCGTGTCGACGCTTCGAAAAAGAGATTGATGATGGTCTTGCCGCGAAGCGCCGGGACCTTTTTTACCTCGCGGGTCGAGATCTCGCTAAAGCTTTCAGCCGTATTGAGAATACCGGTGATCTCCGCGGCAGTCAGATCGCGGATGCCTAGTAGATCTCTGCGGCGAAAAGGCTTCTCCATGAGATTGCGGATTGCGGATTGCGGATTGCGGATTCCTGAGTCAAGAGTCATCGCTTTCCACCTCGGGCAGTATTGATCGACGAGACGAAGATCGCAACCAACTGGTCTGCTTCATCCAGCAGCTCGGTGACGCATTCTGGTTTTACCATCTTTGTATCTACCGCAAACTCGATCCAGAAGGCAGATTCATCAGCTTCTTCCTCGACAATACCCATTTTCGCAATGAAATCGGCGTTCGATCTTGCGCGACAAGCTGCGCGGTAGTTCGCCGGAACTGATGTGCCGGAACGGATAAGTTGTCCACCGACATGTCGGCCAAGAAATGTATTTGGGAACGTCTCTACTAAATTGATGATTCTCAATGCGAATTCCTTTGTACGCTTTTTGAGTTCATCCTGCGTCATACTTCAAAATCCGCAATCCGCAATCCCCGATCCGCAATCTTTACGGCCTTTCGAAAATGCCAACGGCCTCGACATCGTCAAACTCCTTGAGCATGACCTTTATTATCTCGTTCTGCTTTGTCGGAACCAACTTGCCGATAAAGTCGGCTTGGATGGGCAATTCGCGATGCTCGCGTCCTCGGTCGATGAGGACGGCGAGCTGCACCTTTCGCGGGCGGCCGAAATCCATCAACTGATCCATCGCGGCACGAATCGTCCGGCCTGTATACAGTACGTCATCGACGAGGATGACATTTTTACCCTCAATGTCCTCTTCTAGCTCGGTTCGGTTAACGACCGGATTTGCACCGACGGTCGAGAGATCATCGCGGTAAAGCGTGATGTCGAGGATGCCGTAGAGCGGGCGTTCGCCTTCGAGCACCTCGATTTTTTCGCGGAGACGTTCGGCAAGGGGAACACCGCGACGGCGGATGCCGACGAGGTATAGATCTTTCGCACCCTGATTTTTCTCGACGATCTCCGTCGCAAGCCGCCGAAGCGCGCGCTTGATACCGGCGGCGTCCATGATACGCGACTTCTCAATTAGATCTATTTCGTAAGCCATTCGAATGCAAATGTAACAAAGCAAAGATCAAAGTTCAAGGTTCAAAGTTTGTTTAAAAGAAGCATTCATCTAGAATCGATGGTGAGCCAATGAGCCTATTTTGGAGCAACATTATCCGCCCGGCTATGTTCGGACTCGACGCCGAGCGGGCACATGATCTCGGGGTCGAAGCGATGCGGCTTGGGCTGGCTGCGCCGTTTGCGGTTGGCGCGACTGAATCGATATTCGCCGGTGTCGAACGTTTTGGGCTGAAATTCACAAATCCGCTTGGGCTCGCGGCTGGGTTTGATAAAAATGGAATTGTCGTAAATCAGCTAGCTTCGCTTGGGTTTGGATTTGTCGAGGTCGGGACGGTTACCTACGAGCCGCAGCCGGGGAATCCAAAACCGAGGCTTTTTCGCTTGCCCGAAGATCAGGCATTGATCAACCGGCTTGGTTTTAATAATGACGGAGCTGTCGTGGTTGCCGAACGACTAAAGAAGCTCGGCCGAAGATGCATTGTTGGCGTCAACATTGGCAAGAACAAGAATGTCCCAAATGCAGAAGCGACGGCGAATTATCTTAAAAGTTTCGACCTCGTTCATCCGGTCGCAGATTATATTGCAGCCAATATTTCTTCGCCAAACACGCCTAATCTTCGCGAATTGCAGAACGCGGACAGCTTGAATGAATTACTGGGCGCGCTGGTTTCGAGAAATAAAGATCTCGGACACAAGCCATTGTTAGTAAAGATCGCACCCGATCTGAGCGCGGCTGAGATCGAGGCGATCGTAGATATATGTCTCAGGTACGAGATCGACGGAATAATCGCGACAAATACTACTATTTCGCGACACGGCTTAAAGACGACCGATATAAAAAGTATCGGCGACGGTGGACTGAGCGGTAAACCCTTAAAACATCGATCAAATGAAGTCATTTCACTGATCTATAAATATTCGAAAGGCAGGTTGCCGATTATCGGCGTTGGCGGAATTTTCAACGCTGACGATGCGTTTGCAAAGATCGCGGCCGGTGCGTCGCTGATTCAGGCCTACACTGGATTTATTTATGGCGGGCCTTCGTTTGCCTACAGAGTTACAAAGGGACTCGCGGCGATATTGAACGAGCGAGGTTTCGAAGGTCTTGATCAAGCTATAGGCTCATCGGTTGGTGATTAGCTGTTTCATGCGGCTAATTGTTTGACACTTCCGCCCCAGAAGCTATAATTAACCCTTTGCCTTCCGCGATGCGTTAGGCAGCTTTCGTGACTTATTGACAATGATCATAGATCTGGCCAGTTTTGGAAAGAATCCGAAGCCGATCAAACTTGCGTTTGAGCCGAACGAAATCGATCTTGGAGACGGCACACGGCTGACGGAAAAGGCTGTGTTCGAGGGCGAGATCAGCCGTGACGGGACAAGAACGCATATTCGCGGGCGGATCGGGACTAAAGTAGAGACCGATTGCGTAAGGTGTCTCGAACCGGTGGTAAAAGATATTGAGGTCAAATTCGAAGACGTATTCGTTGACGCGGCGGGTGAGCCGGATGAACACGAGATAGAGCTTGGGGAAGATGAGCTGGATGAATCACTCATCACGGGCGACGAAATTGACATAACTGAGGTTGTTCGTGAGCAATTACTGCTCGCGACCACTGAAATAGTCTATTGCAGCGAAGACTGCAAAGGTTTGTGCCCTAAATGCGGTATCAACCGGAATTTGATAGATTGTAAGTGCGAAGAAAACGAGATTGACCCGCGATGGGCCGCACTTAAAAATTTGAAATAGACGTAGATAGCTAATTGTAAATCGTCAATGTTAATTGAGCGCTGCCGCAGCCAATTGCTATTCACGATTTACGATTCACGAAAGAAAATTATGCCAAATCCTAAACGACGACATTCACATGCACGCACGCGCACACGCCGTGCTCATGATGCTCTGAAAACGCCGCAGTTTTACACAGATAAAGATTCGGGTGAAACTAAGCAACCGCATCGCATCGATCCCAAGACCGGTATGTACAAGGGCCGGCAGATAATCGATGTCAAAGACGCCGAATAGACCGTTGAAAATTAAGAATTTTTGAGTTCTAATTCTAATCAATGACAGGACAAAACGCGGGAATCATCGGGATGGGCCACTCTTACCCGGAAGGCATTTTAACAAATGTCGATCTGGAAAAGCTGGTCGATACAAACGATGAGTGGATAACCACGCGAACCGGCATCAAGCAGCGACACAAGGCCGAGGATCACGAATATACTTCGCAATTCGGCGCTAAAGCTGCGGTGCAGGCTTTGAAGCGCTCCGGATTAAGGCCGACCGATATTGACATTATTCTCTGCGCGACCACGACGCCCGATCAGATCATGCCGTCAACCGGTGCATTGATCCAAGCTCAGATCGGGGCGACGAATGCCGGTGCGATGGATGTTTTTGCGGCATGTTCTGGTTTTATCTACGGCATCACGATGGTCGAATCCATGATTCGAACCGGTCAGATCAAACATGCTTTGGTAATCGGAGCCGAGGTTTTGACGAAGTACGTTGATTACACCGATCGCGGAACGTGCGTCATTTTTGGCGACGGAGCCGGAGCCGCAGTTCTCGGCCCAGTGCCTGAAGGCAAAGGAATTCTCGCTACTAAGATCCGCTCAGACGGCCGTTATGAGGACCAACTTTACGCTCCGGGCGGCGGCACAAAACTCGGAACTACCCACAAAACCATTGACGACCGCGAGCATTTTTTCAAGATGAAAGGCAACGAGCTTTTCAAAGTTGCTGTGCGCTCGATGGCAGATATTTCGGCCGAAATGGTCGAGAAAGCGGGTTATACGGTTGATGATATTGATATTGTGATCCCTCACCAGGCAAATCAGAGAATAACGGATGCGGTTGCGTCGCGGCTTGGCGTTCCGGATGAAAAAGTTTATTCGAATATCGCGGAAATGGGCAATACGTCGTCCGCATCGATCCCGATCGCGATGGACGAGTGCATCCAATCCGGCAGAATTAAAGAGGGAAGTCTCGTACTCCTGACTGCCTTCGGCGGCGGCGTGACGTGGGGTGGAACCGTTATTAGATTTTAAATGAGTAAGATCGCGTATATTTTTCCCGGACAGGGGTCGCAAGCGGTCGGAATGGGAAAGGACTTGTTTGATAATTTTGCTGCTGCCCGAGAGGTTTTCGAGGCGGCGGATGATGCACTGGGGCTTTCGTTGTCGAAAATGTGTTTTTCCGGCGATGAAGCCGATTTACAGTTGACCGCGAACACGCAGCCTGCAATCCTAACGGCGTCGATCGCGGCGTTCCGAGCGGCGGAATCTGAAGGTTTGCCGAAACCGGATTTTGTCGCGGGGCACAGTTTGGGCGAATATTCCGCTTTGGTCGCGGCTGGCGTTTTGGATTTTGCCGATGCCGTGCGGACGGTCCGCAAACGCGGAACTTATATGCAGGAAGCCGTTCCGGTCGGTGTCGGAGCGATGGCCGCGATCCTTGGACTAGACGTGGCGTCGACTAAAGCAGCTTGTGCGGAAGCGGCACAGGGGCAGGTTTGCAGCCCGGCGAATATTAATTCGCCTTCGCAGGTCGTTATCGCCGGAAACTCGGAGGCGGTCGACCGTGCGTGTGAGATATTGAAAGAAAAAGGTGCGAAACGGGCGATTCGATTGAATGTCTCGGCACCTTTTCATTGTGCATTGATGATGCCGGCACAGGATCGTTTGGCGGATAATCTGCAAGACTTGAAATACGGCGAATTCGCGTTTCCGATCTTGCATAACGTTGACGCGGCTGTAAATACTGATGCGGCAGGCGTCTAC
>JAYUDV010000195.1:0-1691 GCA_043739565.1 Chloracidobacterium sp. | reverse complement strand
ATAATTGGGCTGATCCTCTCGATCGGCGTAACGGGCTTGATTACCGTACTGGCCGGCATGACGATGACGATAACGATCACTTACGTAATTTTGTCAGTCGGCGTCTCGAGCCTGATCGGCATTGTCGCCGGCCTCTATCCGGCATGGAAAGCGGCTCGTCTGGATCCGATCGTGGCTTTGACCCAGAGTTAGATTTCACCACAGAGCCACAGAGCACACAGAGGAGATAAAAGTTCTCTTTCTTTGCTGTATTTAACGTGAACACAAGACTTTACCTATTTATTCTCCGTGCCCTCTGTGGCTCCGTGGTGAATAAATCTGTGGTAAATAAAAACGTATGACACTTGCGACATCATTACCCCGCGAAGTTCTCAAAATGGCGTTAGAGTCGATCTACACGCACAAATTCCGCTCGTTTTTGACGATCCTGGGAATTGTTGTGGGCGTCATAACGGCTATTGTCGTCGCGTCGATCCTGACGGGCATGCGAAATTCGATCGTCTCGATAGTTGAGGAATACGGCACCAACAACATATACGCCTACCACCTCTCGACCGGTTTCGGCCCGCGCAGCCGCGACGAACGCAACCGCAAACCGCTTACGGACGACGATGCGACCGCGCTATTGGCCCAATCGACCGCGATCAACGACATCGCAGCGGTGGCTCCAAATATAGGTTCGTTCAACGGCGGATTTGATGACAATCTTGTTTACGAAGGTAAGAATTATCGCTGGGCGTTGACGGACGGCGTGATGCCCAATCACATGGAGATCACCAATCTCATGTTGCGTTCCGGCCGATTTATCACCGAAGCCGATAACTACCAACGGCGCAACGTGCTCGTAGTCGGCGTCAATTGCGTCGAGGCACTATTCCCCGGCCACGAAGACGAGGCTGTCGGCAAACTTGTCCGTATGAACGGGACGACATGGGAAATAATCGGCGTGATCGAAAAGCGCAAAGCCGGTTTTTTTGGTGAAAACGAAGAGGACCGCAAAGTATTTCTGCCGTACCGAACCGCCCGAAAAGTGGCTCCCGACCGTAACGAAGAACTTATCATCATACAGGCGAAGGTAGGTCAACTCAGCGATGCCGCGGCTGAGGTCGAAGGCATTTTGCGTCAGAGGCGTGAGGTCAAATACGGCGAACCGAATAATTTTGACGTCAAGACCGCCGACAATTTTATCGCCCAGTTTGACGGCATTATCGGCGGCGTCGGCATTGCGGCAATCGCCATATCATGTCTCGGCCTGCTCGTTGGCGGCATCGGCGTGATGAACATCATGCTCGTCTCCGTCACCGAACGCACAAAAGAGATCGGCATCCGCAAAGCCATTGGGGCAACAAAAAACGCTATCGTCCTGCAATTTTTGCTCGAGGCGATGACTCTCACATTCTTTGGCGGCATCATCGGCGTGGTTGTCGCTATCGGCATCAGCAACCTCATAATGCTTCTCGTTCCGAGCATTCCCGCGCAAGTTCCAGCCTGGGCGGTGATCGCCGGCCTCGGCGTCTCGATCGGGGTTGGCCTGGTTTTCGGAGTTCTGCCCGCCCGCAAAGCTTCGAAACTCGACCCCATAGAATGCCTACGTTATGAGTGAACGCCGTGAAGGCTCGCAAGTGGCAGCAATCCCAATAATAAGGGGGTCATTCGAGTCCCACAAAATCGGGCAAAGTTAAGTCATCATT
>JAYUDV010000194.1:0-11658 GCA_043739565.1 Chloracidobacterium sp. | reverse complement strand
CCTGTGGAGCCGCGATCTTGTCTTTACGTTTCCGAGCGGCACTATGTCTGACAAATCAAAGCGTATCGCTGCTCAGAAACCCTCGGAAGCGTCTGCCGACTCGACCAATATCAATGATCTGGTAAAAGTACATGTGTACGGCAAAACTGCCGTCGTGACTGTGCTCTCAACCTGGAAAGGCAAAGCGGGTACTCAAGAATATAGTGAACAATATCAGGCGACTCATGTATGGGTAAAGCAACAAGGACGATGGCAGCTCGTTGCCGCACATGTTAGTCAGGTGAAGAAATGATTTTGCCGAAAGGCTCGTCTGACATCGGCTTGGAGCCGTTGCGCTTCTCGAACGCATAATTGAGGCATCGTCGAACGAAGGCGACGTTGTTCTCGATCCTTTCTGCGGTTGCGGAACTACCATCGCGGCGGCGCAGAAGCTGGGTCGGACATGGATCGGCATCGACGTCACGCACCTCAGCGTCGGCCTCATGAAACTGCGGCTCTAACCACAATTGTTTCAACATTTACACTGTCCTGCTCGGGTGTGGGACAAGAGTGGGACAAAGGTGGGACACGGGACAATGCAAAATTGAGAATGCAAATTTAAGGACTGCAATAAAACCGCTCAGATTATTCCGGTACAAAAAGCGGAAGCGAGTCGGCGAGGCGTGAGGCGAGATCGGATGCGGCTGTCAGCGCGGCGGTTTCGTCGGTGCCGACGTCGGTCATTACGCGGACGATGGCGCCATCGCTCCGGCGGCGGGAAACGCTGTCCCAGATCGTGTTGAGTTTGTCGCGGTATTCGCTGGCCTCGGTGTGGCCGCGGCCTTGATACCAGTAGATCATGACCTCTTTGTAGATGCCGTTTTCGATGACGTAGCGGTTGGCTCGGAAGCTGCGGCCGCCGGATGTCGGGATATCGATATATTGCGGATCGTTCATCACCCATCCGGCACCCGGAAGACAATTTTGCGGGCTGTGATATGTCGCACCGGTTCGCTGCGAGGAGTAATAGCCGACGTAAAGATTGGCGATGCGTCCGTCGGGCAGCGTATATTCACGCATGGTGTAATCGGTCGTCCGGAGCACGCTCTCGACGGCCTCGTCAAACCTGATCTCGCTTCCCCGTTGGCGCCAATCGCCTAACGTCAAAGGCAACTGAGCAAGCATTTGCCTCGGCACATCAGATTCACCACGTCCGGCGAACCAGTTAATAGCGATGCCGCTGAAAACCAGCACGGCGACGAGCGGCCAGACCTGTAGACTGCGGATTGCGGATCGCGAATCGCGGATTACACGGATTTCGCTGGTTCTGGTCTCGCTCTGCGTCCCTGTGTCGTTGCGTAGAAATTTTCTTAACAATAAATTGACGCCGATAAGCAGGGCCAGGGCAACTAGATAGACGAGCCAGCCGGAAAGGCCGTGCCATGTGCTGTCGGTCGCCTGTTTGCCGTAATAATAGGTGAGAATTCCGGTCGCCGTGACGCGTGCGGCGTTTGTAAGCACCGCAATCGGGATTGCCGAGATCATCAGAATAACGGTCCGCCAAAGATCTGCCTTTGAGAAATTTGTGAACCGGCCGCCGTCATCGCGGCGGGTAAAATATCCGAGGATCAAGGCAAGCGTTACCAGCGTCATTAAGCTTCGGATGCCGCTGCACGCCTCGACAACCTCGAGCGAGATCGTCTGCGTCGAGCCGCGAGGCAAAATGTCGATTACGTTGCCCATTCGAGCTGTGGGAACTTCGAAAACGCGTATTCCCCAGACAGCCATTTGCGACGCCCATATCTGGAGCGGAAAGGCTATCCGGTTAAAGATGATTTGCGGGATCGGGATGGCGAGGAGCAACAGAGCGAACGGCACGGCCAAAAGCTGTAGGATCTTGGCCCCGAAAAAGTAAATCGTAATGCCGGCAAGCATAAACACGAGCGACATTCTCTGGGTAAAGAGCTCGGCACCGAGCGTTCCGGCCGTTAACAACAGTAGCGCAATGAAAACATGTGCGCCGCCCACCCAGACCGACGACCTCGCGGCTGACCTTTTTAGGGCGTCCCATTCGCGCCAAATAATGATCGCGATGACAAATGGAACCAGAAGGCCATGCGAGTAATTCTCGTCAGACCACCAATCATGGCCGAGCTTTGCTAAAACCGTCGCGTACAGGAACCCGACCGCCACGGCAACTGCGGCAGCGTTGACGATGAAAATATTTTTTGATCGAGAAATTTCGCTCATTTGGCCAAAGAGCAGAAAACGGCGAATGCGTCTGAATTTCCTTGTCTTAACCAATCGGCTTTCCGGTAGCTTTTAATTGGTCCGGTTGACAATCAGGTCCGTAAGAGAGCTTAGCATGCTCGTATCGCGATCGATCACGGATAACGCGGAATATGCTTCATCACGTATCGCATTCGCCATTTTGCGGGTATTATCGACACCGAAATGCCTCGGATATGTGGCCTTTTTAGCCGCGATGTCCTTGCCGGCGGTTTTGCCCAGAGTCTCGGTCGCCTGCGTGACATCGAGCAGATCGTCGGTTATCTGAAACAGCAATCCGATCCGCGACGCATATTGCTGGATCGCCGCCATCTCGTCGGCGGACGCGCCGCCAATGATCGCACCGGTTTTGGCCGAGACCGCGATCAATGCTCCGGTCTTTCGCGAGTGAATGGCATCGAGTTCGTCGATCGCGACGACCCGGCCTTCGGCGTCGAGATCCAGTTGCTGGCCGGCGACCATTCCGGTCGGGGTGCCCGATGCGCTTGCGATATCAGCGATCAACCGAACGCGTACGCCGAGTGTCAAACCTTCGTCCTCGGCCAAAACCTTGAAAGCAAGCGTTTGCAGCGCATCGCCCGCAAGGATCGCGGTCGCCTCGCCGAATTTTACGTGACAAGTCTGCCGCCCGCGCCGCAGGTCGTCGTCATCCATCGCCGGGAGATCGTCGTGGATCAGCGAAAAAGTGTGGATCATCTCGATGGCCGCAGCGGCCCGCGAAAGGCCCTTTGGGTCAGCTCCAAACGTCTCGCCCGCCGCGAAAACGATTGCCGGGCGAATCCGCTTGCCATTGCCGAAAAGGCTCCAGCGTATAGCTTCGTGCAGGAGCTTTGGCTCCGTTTCCGCCGCCGGAACCAGCGCATCCAGCGCCGCGTCCACATCGCGGTTAACCTCCTGCATAAACTCTTCGATTGCCGTCATTGACTGCAAATTATGAGATATTAGCCGCAATTTATCAAAGGGAGGGTTTTTGCGAAATACAATTCGATGCTGTAGATTGCTGATTAATATGCCAGTGTCCGCAGACGATTTTCGAAACGCCCTCTCCCGCTTTCCGAGCGGAGTCAATGTTGTAACAACCAAAGACGCGGACGGACGCCTCCACGGTATCACCGTCTCGGCATTTTGCTCGGTCTCACTCGTCCCGCCGATGGTTTTGATCTGTATTGAAAAAACGACGGCCAGCCATGACTCATTCAGCGAGTCGGGCGTTTTCGTCGTAAATGTTCTCAACGATTCTCAGAGGGTATTATCCGAACGCTTTGCCGCACCGGCCGAAGATAAATTCGAAGACGTTGAATTTCGTCCCGGTATCGCGGGTGTTCCTGTTTTGATAGACGCTCTCGCCAGTATCGAATGCCGACTCGAACACGCTTACGATGGCGGCGATCATACGATATTTGTCGGCGAGGTCGAAAATATTACCGTCCGCGACGGCGACCCGCTGATCTACTTTTATTCGGAATACAAAGGCGTTAAGCATTAAACGCCGTCAATAGTTGCCGAATCGAGAGAACGCACAATATCCTGTGGAAAAAAGTGTTGACAAGGTATCTATTTGTTGGTTAGACTCATCTCACTTGAGGACGTTTTTAACCGATTTTCTCAAGCTCAATAACCAAAAAATTAATCGTCTAAAGCATTCCAAAAATACTATTACGGGTGTTAAAATAGTATTAAAGGTGGCCAATTATGAGCACAGTTTTTGAGTCGGCGATAAGCAGTTTTCTCGACAAGAATGGAGTTGGAAACGGCACGGGCACCGCAAAGGCCCGCGAGATCGCTCCGCTCGGTCTAAACGCGCAAAAAGTGGTCAGTAAAAGGTACGCGCTCAAAGACAAACACGGCGAGCCGCTCGAAACATGGGCCGATATTGTTCGCCGCGTAGTCGGCCACGTCTCAAAGGCCGAGACCGAGCCTTTCAAGCAAAAGCTTTTTTATAATGAAATGACCTCGGTGATGCTCGCCCGCGATTTCATTCCGAACACGCCCTGCCTCGTCAACGCCGGCAAACCAAAGGGCCAGCTCGCGGCTTGCTTTGTGCTCAACGTACCGGATTCGATTGAGGGCATTATGGAGCATGCCCAAAACGTCGCGATCATCCATCAGACCGGCGGTGGCACGGGTATGACATACGAATTCCTTCGGCCGGCTGGTTCGATGGTAAATTCGACCCGCGGTGTCGCTTCGGGCCCAGTCAGCTTTATGAATATCGTCAATCAGACAACTGAGGTCATCAAGCAAGGCGGCGTCCGACGAGGCGCGAATATGGGTATTTTGGCCATCACGCACCCGGACATTCTGCGATTTGTCCACGCCAAAAACGATCAGACAAGCCTTACCAATTTCAATATCTCGGTGACCGTCAGCGACCTGTTTATGGATGCGGTCGACAGCGGAACGTGGTTTCAGACCGAATTTAAAGGCGAGCCGTGGACACAGGCGGTCTTTGACTCGGTTACAGGTGCCGATTACGTGGTTTATCGTCGTCCCGACGGATCAACCGCGACTTTTGCGGACAAGCTTGCGTTTGAAACCGCCGATCTTACGGATTGCCTGATCGAGGAACCGCCGATACTCGGCATGGTCTTTGCTCCCGACATCTGGAACCGCATTATTGCGTCCGCTCACAAATATGCCGAACCCGGCATCATCTTTATCGACGAAGTTAATCGAAACAACCATATGATGGCCTCGATGGGTCCGATCTATGCCTGCAATCCATGCGGCGAACAGCAGCTTCATTTCAATAATTCATGTAATCTCGGCTCGATTGATGTGGCAAAATTTTACACAAAAACAACCGACGGCGAGGGAATCGTCGATTGGGAACGCCTCTCAAATGTCACGCAGCTCTGCACGCAGTTTCTAGATAATGTCGTTGACGCCGGGCATTTTCCGCTCCCCGAGATTGACGATGTCGTCAAACGCACACGTCCGGTCGGCCTCGGCATTATGGGATTTGCCGATCTTTGCATAAAGCTTGGCGTAACCTACGGCGGCGACGAATCGCTTGAGTTGATGGAAAAAGTGATGGGCTTCGTCCGCCGCGAATCGTGGCTGGCGTCGCTCCGTTTGGGCAAGGAAAAAGGCGTATTTCCTGAATTCGAGGCAAATCGCGAGTCGTATTCGCGATTTATTTATGACGAAATTGGTATTCCCCGCGACATTCCGCTGACGCCGCGAAATTACGAGGTCACGACTATCGCCCCGACAGGAACGATCTCGCTCGTTGCCGAAACTTCGTCTGGTATCGAGCCAAATTTTTCATGGGCATACGTCCGTCAGGACACGCTTGGCACGCGAACATACGTACACTCGCCGGCAGCCGAGGCACTCGGCATTGCGGTCGATCAGACGGATGAAGAATCGATAAAAACAGCCGCTGAATACGTCGTCGAACACGAAGCGGAATTGCCTCCGCACTTCATATCCGCGATGAATATTAAATCGCTCGAACACGTAAAAGTACTTGCCGCGGCTCAAAAGCACGTCGATAATTCGATCTCGAAGACCTGTAACGGCGCGACCAATGACACAGTCGAATCCGTCGACGAACTCTATCATCTGGCACGCCAGCTTGGCTGCAAAGCCGTCAGCTACTATCGCGATGGCAGCCGCGAGGGGCAGGTTTTGAACAGCATGAAGAAAGAAGAGGAGAAGGGGAGAAGAAGAGAAGAGGAGGTCGTGAACGTCGCCTCCTCTGACATCTCCTCCTCTCCTCCTCTCCTCCTCTCCTCTTCTCAAAGAGTAGATCGTCCCCGCGAGCTCCAAGGCTCAACGTGGCGAATACCATTCGAAGGTCAAAACCTATACGTGACGGTCAATCACGACGGCTTACGGATTCTTGAGATATTTGTCGCGGGACCGATCAGCGCGGGTGTTGGATTGCTGGCTTCGAAAATGTTGCGCGGCGGTTTTGACGCCAAGGATGTCGCCCGCAGCCTTGATAAGGTGACAGCGACACACGCCGTCTGGTTTAATGAACGTCTTTTGACCTCGCCCGAGCAAGCCGTCGCCGAATGCCTGCTCCTCATCGATCGCCGCCTAAACAATCTGCCCGAATCGCAGCGGGCGACCGGCAAAACGGTCGCTGAAGAAACCACGATGTCGAGCATGATCGGCGTGTGTCCCGAATGCCGCGGCCAGCTCGAGTTTGCCTCTGGCTGCGAATCTTGCCGCGACTGCGGCTATTCAAAGTGTAAATAAAAGTTTGAATTTTCGAAGAAACTTGTTTACCTGGTTTCCGAGGGGACTGACTTTTTTAGCTTGGAATTCCGGCGCAGAATGAATTTCGAATCAAGTTGCACCGCTAGGCCGAAGTGTTTTTCGGCGAGTTCGTTCATCCCGATGTTTTGCAATCTCAAGCCCACCATCCAGTGAAAGTAGGGGTCGGCTGGCGTAATCTGCTCGGCTTGCTTTTCGTGAGACGCCGCAGCTTCGGAATTCCCGAACGAGGCATCAGCGTCGGCGAGCATATAATTAGCCAAAACCGCGTTGCCCAAGGCTGCTTCGCTCCAGGCTTGGATGGCGTCCTGCGTACGACCGAGCTGCCAAAGCGATTCGCCCCTTTCCTCAAGAGCTAGAATCAGGTTCGAGCGCTCGCCCAAAGCCCGATCGAGACTCGCTAGAGCATCCTCGTAACGTCCCATCCGGTTTAAGATCGCACCCCGGTAATAGAAGCTCAGGGCTTTTGCTTGTCCTTGCTGGTGGTCAGCGGCCCGGCCTAACAAATCAACCGCCTGCTCGGCGTTGCCGGAGAGATATTCAAACCAAGCCAGCTTCGACAGAGCCTCGCCGTCATTGAATAAACCTCCATCCACCGCAGCGTGAAAATGTCTTTTTCCTTCGGCGATGTTCGTGCGATCGCTCGGACTAAGCCATTGGGCGGGATTTGTCTGAGCGAGCGCGAGTTCGTCGGGGATCTCGAGGTTTTGAAATGCGATGGCTCCGGCCCGTTCGTGCCAGCGAATCCAGCCGCTATGTGCATTCAAGCCGATCCACAAAATAGCAAAACTCAAGAATACCCATCCGGCTTTTTGGATCGTGCCGGACGATTTCAGACTAAAACGGTAGAAGGACAGGTCTTTGGCCCGGATCAATCTTATGGTTCTGAGAGCGAGAAACGTGGTGATCGCGGCTATTCCAAGTGCCATCAGCATGGGAACAAGCTGGTAAACATCCCAGACAGCCATATAGCTCGCCAGAAACACAACCGCCGCCAAGATCTCTTCGGGCCAGGTCAGGGAATAGTGTTTCGTCGACGGTTTCGAAACGGCGATCGCGGGTCTGCCAAAACCGAAATACAAAGCGTCGTTAGGACATACGCTGACGCAATCCATGCACTTCATACAACCCGTATCGACAACCATCCCGTATTGTTTTACTTCAGCGTGAACCAGCACGTTTGAGGTACAGACAGTCGTGCAATGCCCACATTGATTGCAGGCGTCGGTGACGCGAATTTTTCCGGGCGATAGCTTGTCTGCCAGACTGAAAAATCCGCCATAAGGACAGGCGTAGGTGCAAAAGCCTTTCTGCCCTAAAAAATAGACTGTTATAAAGCCGCAAATGAAGAGAAAGGGAATTGCCACGGCGACTGAGGGGAAAGTTGCCCAAAATTCAGTAGTAACCAAGTGGTTGGTAAATTGAGGGATGAGCGGCTCATCTTTCGTACCTGCAAACAATCGAATTGCCGTGGGCCAAACGAACATATACAGCGCGGCAATGAGCGGTACAAAAACCAGCAGCCGCGACCGGAACGGCTTTGGTGTAAGGCCAAATTTCTTTAGCAGCCAGGCACAAAAATCCTGAATGGCGAGGATGTGACATCCCCATCCGCATACAAAACGTCCGAAGATCAGCGTTGCTAATATCGCCAGCGTGAAAAAGACAAAACCGGCGTTTATCGCCCCATTCTGGAGCGTATACATCGTCTCGGATGGCTCGATCGGCGAGATCGTTTTGCCCATGAGCCACCACTGAATGATGTGCGCGATCATTAGCAATGTAAGGGCGGTAAGGACGGCGGCGCGCCAACGGCTGGTCCGCGAATTGCGAATCCCAACATTCTGAGCGCCCGGATCCTGAAGAACAGGAAGGCTGATCGACCGCTTTTTTTCCACTTTTTGGCTTGTACAACCGCTTTTCATAGATCGTCGTTAGCTCGACATGCCGTAAAGACGTACTAAATAGGAATCGCTTAAAGTACCTAAAACAGTGTAAAATACAACTCTCGTTTCACGTAACCGATCTTTCTTAGAATTCAGTCTGCAGACCGGAACCCAAAGTTATGTTAAAGATAATTCTCATCGCATTACTCCCCTTGCTCGGACTCTTTAGCGACGGTTCGGATAATTTGTTTACCGGGCAAATGCAAAACGGTCATGGATGGGAGACCGGGATTCTTAAAAAAATGATCGCGGCGAATGGCAGCGTGACGATGGACCTCAATTTGAGACACCTCAATTCGGCTCGCTCCATCGCAAAAACAGCGAGTCCGCGAGTTTTGCGTTTTAACGTGGAGCGCGATTCTTTTTTTACCGTTCTTGTCTTTAACGATGAGCTGCGCGGGCCGTTGCCCAGCTCGATGAGACTTATTCCCCAAGATTCTGCTCATCTGCCCGCGAAACTGAATGCCTCGTATCAACAACTCGTCGTCGAGAGCACAACGTGGGGAGGGCAGTATGAGCTTGTCGTTCGCGACGGAATGACGGGTTTCGTCTTCTTCAACATCGAAGGTCAGGAATACAACTACGATGCAAACCAGAGTTCGTTCAACGTCCAGAATGGAAGGCTGTTGATCTCGAATGAGTTTGCCGCCGCGCTTGGTCGCCCGTCGAGTGCCGGGTCCGTCGTCGGAAAGATCTCGATTTACGCAACGATGCGGCCGATCGAGATCACGCAGGTTGTTAACAATGAAGTCGTCTCAGAATTCCTGCCTTCTCAACACGCGGCCGGCTCTGTCCAGGGGCCGGACGTCATCGTTGGCGATCTCAATGGGTTATCTCAACCTGACAGCGCTGCTACCGGAACACAAGTCGGGATTTCAGTGGGAACTGACTCCTGCAATATCGGGACCGTGGACTTGGATTGGTTTCAAACGCCAAATAATGATCACCCGGTGATCCCGCAAAATCTGTATCGAATGAGCGGCGGCGCAACGAACGATGACCGTCTTGAACAAATTGGTCAATCCAGCGTGAAACATGCTTTTATGGCATTGACTGAAAACATCTGCGGCCTCGGCTGTAATGGGGTTGGAGACACACATCTCGGGTCGGGCTGCTCAGATCCTTACGTAGTCAGTCTGAATTCAGGAGGATCCGCCCATAATCTCGGTTCGCGAGCCTGGATAAATCCCTTTACCGGTGCTTTTCCGCGAGCAGATTCAGCCACACCGCCAAACAGTCACACTGGCCACATTCACAGCAGCGTTTCGCACAGGATGGTTGTTGAGATCAGTGACCTGAGCACGACGCTGAATGCCGGTGCGACGTATTATGCCGAAGCTCAGTACATCACGCCGCACGAGTATGTCTGGTGTCAGGCGAATCCCGGACAGTGCAACATGTACAACAACGTCTCGTACCGACAGTACAATGTCACTGGCACCGGCAGCCCTTTCAGTTTTTCACCGGCCGGATCAACGGTACGAACTAAACCCGCCATTAATACTTGGCGAGGAGCTACACTTGTCGAGATAAGACCCGACCCCGGAAACGATGGCGTCGCAAACGATGGCATCGGAACCATTGCATACAAAGTGACGAATCCGTCACCCGGCGTCTGGCATTACGAGTATGCCATCTATAATCAGAACCTTGATCGAGCCATTCAAACTTTCAGAGTACCTGTAGCAGCTGGCGTTACTTTGAGCAACGTAGGATTTCACGCACCTCCCCAACAACCTGGATGGATATCCGATGGAACGGCAGGAAACACGGGGTTCAGCAGCACGCCATGGACACAGACGCAAGCTGGTGGCTCTATGACCTGGAGTTCGGAAACCCTTGCGCAGAATCAGAACGCTAACGCTATTCGTTGGGGCACCATGTATAACTTCCGATTTGATTCTGGTCGTCCGCCTCAAACCACGAATGCTACCATCGGCTTCCTAAAGACAGGCTCTCCGATCACCATTCAAATCCAGGGCCCAAGTGTCCCTGCCGCTGCTGTATCGGTTTCAGGTCAAGTAATGGGACCGGATGGCCGCGGCCTGCGCAACGCCACCGTCTCGATAACAGATTCTCTTGGCGTAGTAAGATTGGCGACGACGAGCTCATTCGGCTTTTACGCATTCGACGCTATTCCGCCGGGCGATACCTATGTGATCCGCGTTTCATCAAGACTCTATCGCTTTCAACCCGTGAGGCTGCCGATAACTGATACAGTCGCGGACTTGAATTTTGTCGGACTCGAATAAGGTCAGAGCCTTAACGTTGCTCCAAAGGCGGTCTAAGTGCCGCCTTTTTTCCTTCAGGTGGCAGGTCGTTTTGAAGATGATATTCAGGGCAGCGGCAATTTTAGTTGCTGCTTTTTTGTTTGGCTCACGGATTGAATTAGAATTGTCACAATGAAAAGTGACCGCCGCAAAATCGTATTTCTTGCCGTACTTCTTTTATCTCTAATTTCCCTGGGGATTACCGGCCGCATCTTGGCAGATTCAGTTAGAGGTTTCCCGACGCCGACGCCGACGCCGACGCCAACACCGACGCCAAGGCCAACGCCCAAACCCACTGCCACACCGGTTCCCGCACCGACGCTGACACCCGTGCCGCTCCAAACCCTTGCCGATCTACAATCTATGATCCGGGGCCGAATCTCCACACCGGAGGTTCGCCGCGGCCGGATCGGGATAAAGATCGTTTCCCTTAATTCGGGTAAGGTGATTTTCGAAAACGACGCCGACAAATATTTTATGCCGGCGTCGAATATGAAAAATTTCACCATCGCAACGGCGATGGAGCGACTCACGCCCGATTTCCGCTTTGTCACGAGCGTCTTTGCCCATGCAATGCCTGACTCGTCCGGCACGGTCAAAGGCGATCTTCGCATATTCGGCCGTGGTGATGTCTCGATCTCGACGGCATTTTTCGGAACGACACCAACGGATCCGGAGACTTATTACAAAGGGATAGACCGATTGGCGGATCGGATAGCCGCTGCCGGTGTAAAACGTATCGAAGGGAGCATTGTCGGCGACGAGAGCTATTTCAAAGGTTTTGCTCTGCCGGGAACTTGGGAGTGGGACGACCTACAGTGGTATTACGGCGCCGAAATCTCCGCGTTGCCCTTGAATGATAACGCCGTTGACCTGACGGTCCTGCCCGGAACCATCGGCGGTCCGTGCATTGTCGCGATCTCGCCGCCAAATACTCTTTTTCAGGT
>JAYUDV010000193.1:0-27640 GCA_043739565.1 Chloracidobacterium sp. | reverse complement strand
CACTCTCGTCCGTCGCCTTTACTTGTTCAAACAAATCCGCCACGACGGCGTGATCGGATTTTAATAGTTCAATTGCATTCATAACTATTCCCCCAACTAAATTTTATGAAAAGTACCTTTAACTACCTCATTAGCAATAGGGATTTTATTACTTTAATAAGGGCTGACTGTCTGCTCGCTTACATTGAGAATAAATCTGATTTTTCTGCTTTTGCGGGATAGGGCGAGCTGACGGAATATCAAAGTAGGGCGTAAAGGCGGCTTCAGGTGTGATTTATGCTATACTCTTCGCATTCAGCCGCAATTGGGGCGGGTAAATTTTTTAGATTAAACCTCAAAAGGTTTCGGGCGAAAATCCGATAGATTAAAACGAATTCTCGATGGACGATCCTGCCAGTAGTTTCTTTCTTTTTCTGCAAAATACAGAATCAGTTGTCTCGATCACTTTTACTGAGGTGATCCTGGAGTTTCTGTTAATTTTATTCATTGTCTCGCTAAACGCCTTTTTCGTGGCATCCGAGTTTGCATTGGTCTCGGTCCGGCGGACGCGTGTGCAAAAGCTGGCGGACGATGGCAGCAACGGAGCCGTGTCCGCATTGCGGCTGCTCGATAACCCAACGCAGTTTATATCGGCTGTGCAACTCGGTGTGACGCTTGCGTCGCTCGCCCTCGGATGGGTTGGCGAGCCGACAATTGCCCGGATTTTACAGCCGGTGGCGGATTCGGTTGCGGGCGGAACATCCGCCGTGTATTTTGCGCATATTGTTGCGATAGTCATAGCTTTCGCTATGATCACTTTTCTTCATGTAGTATTAGGCGAGCTGGTGCCAAAGATGTTCGCGCTCGAACGCGCCGAGAGTTTTGCGGTCATCGCGGCCCGCCCGCTGGAGTTATTCGCCAAGGTTTTTTCGCCCATCCTGTGGGTCCTTAATTATGCGGGACGTCTCGTCGCTAGGGCTTTAGGCCTGTCCTCAACGCTCGACCACACATCGGTTTATACCGAGGACGAGATCCGGCAGCTTATTGCGCTGTCGCAAGAGAGTGGACAGATCAATGAAGAAGAACGGACGCTCATCAACAAGGTTTTTGAGTTTTCTGAAACGACGGTGAAAGAGGCGATGATACCGCGTACCGAGATCGTCGCGATACCAGAGAGCAGCACGCTTGACGAGATATCAAACGCCTTTCGCGACAGCGGATATTCGCGTCTACCTGTCTTTTGCGGATCGCTCGACGATATTGCCGGTGTGATTCACAGCAAAGACCTGGTCAGCTATCTCCTTCGGCCAAAGACCTTTAAGCTCGCGGCGGTAATCCACAAACCAAATTATGTCGTCGATACCGCACGGCTCGAAGATGTGCTGCGTCAAATGCAGAAAGAGAAGTTTCACTTTGGCTTTGTAGTGGACGAACACGGCGGTGTCGAGGGCATCATCACGCTCGAAGATCTGCTCGAAGAGATCGTCGGCGACATTTCCGATGAGCATGACGTAGAGGTCAACGAGCAGATTCACGAGCAGACGGATGGCAGCTTTTTGCTCGACGGCGGTTTGGCGGTTCGCGATCTGAATCGCAGGCTCGAACTGAGCTTGCCGGTTTCCGAAGGCTATACGACGATCGCGGGTTTCCTGATGTCCGAAGCCGGACAGGTGCTGGACGAGGGACAAACCGTACCATTCAACGGCCATGTTTTCCGGATAGAAAAGGCCGAAAAGCACAGGATCTTGCGGGTGCGGATGGTAAGGGCAGAGTCTTGACGATATTTGCCGTGTTGCGAAATGATAGAATTCAAGATTATTTTTTACTTAGGAGTGAATTATTAAATGAGCTTTATTGAGCAGGTTTGGGCACGGGAGATCATGGATTCGCGTGGAAATCCGACGATCGAGGCCGAGGTTATTCTTGAAGACGGAACGCAGGGCCGGGCGGCTGTGCCGAGCGGTGCGTCGACCGGTGAAAACGAGGCGGTCGAGCTACGCGACGGCGACATGAACCGCTATCTGGGCAAAGGCGTCTTGACCGCCGTAAATAATGTCAACGAAACAATCAGCCGCGAACTCGAAGGGCTCGATTGCCTCGACCAGACCCTGATCGATCAGACAATGATCGAACTTGACGGCACCGAGACAAAATCGAAACTCGGCGCGAACGCTATTCTCGCGGTCTCGCTTGCGAATGCCCGTGCCGCCGCCGCATTCCAGGAAATGCCACTCTATCGCTACATCGGCGGGACAAACGCAAAGACATTGCCGGTTCCGATGATGAACATCCTCAACGGCGGCGCTCATGCCGACAATAACGTCGATTTTCAGGAATTCATGGTCATGCCGGTCGGAGCCGAGAGTTTTACTGAGGCGTTGCGGTGTGGGGCCGAGATCTTTCACAATCTGAAAACCGTGCTCAAATCACGCGGATATTCGACCGGCGTCGGCGACGAAGGCGGCTTTGCACCAAATCTCAAATCCAACGAAGAGGCGGTCGAGACAATACTCGAAGCGATCGATAAGGCCGGCTACAAGGCTGGTGATAACGTCATGATCGCGCTCGATCCGGCCGCAAGCGAGTTTTTTAAGGACGGCAAATACATCTTTAAGAAATCCGATAAACGTGAGCTTTCTTCGGACGAAATGGCTGCCTATTGGGCCGATTGGTGCGGCAAATATCCGATCATTTCGCTTGAGGACGGCATGGCCGAAAACGATTGGGACGGCTGGATAAATCTCAATAACCGCGTCGGCAAAACTGTTCAGCTTGTCGGTGACGATCTGTTTGTAACGGACGTCAAATTCCTGCAAAAGGGAATCGACCTTAAAGCCGCAAACTCCATTCTGATAAAGGTCAATCAGATCGGAACGCTGACGGAGACGCTTGACGCGATTGAGCTTGCGCGGACAAACAACATGACCGCGGTAATATCGCACCGGAGCGGCGAGACCGAGGATTCGTTTATCGCCGATCTTGCCGTCGCGACAAATGCCGGACAAATCAAAACTGGCAGCCTGTGCCGTTCGGACCGGATCGCGAAATATAATCAACTGCTGAGAATCGAAGAAGACCTAGGCGATTCGGCAAAATATCCGGGGCGTATGGCGTTTTATCAGATCAAATAGCTGACCACTTTTCTTCAGTTATTAGTTCGCGTTTCGCATCCGAGCAAAACGTGTCTTTTCCGCCAAATGAAAAAGATTATCGTCATCGGTTCGGGCGGAGCGGGAAAATCGTTTTTTTCCAGGAGGTTGGGTAATGCTCTTGGCATACCTGTCGTCCACCTCGATCGGCTTTACTGGCGACCGAATTGGGTCGAGCCTACAAAACAGGAATGGGGCGAGACGGTTCGCAGGGAACTCGCCCGTGATTCGTGGATAATGGATGGAAACTACCGCGTAACACGCGAGATGCGCTTTCAGGCGTGCGATACGATCGTCTTTCTCGATATTCCGCTCCTCGTTTGTTTGTATCGCGTTCTGAAACGGTCGATCATATCTTATGGCAAAACGCGGCCCGATATGGCCGATGGCTGCAAAGAACAGATCGATCTAACATTCTTCCTTTGGGTGTGGAATTACCCGAACCGATCCAGGGTCGAGGTCGAGGCAGAGCTAAAACTATTCCAAAACAATACGACGATATTTCGGCTACGATCCCAAAAAGAGGTCGAAGACTTTTTAGCAAATTATTCGTAATCTTATATGGTAAAATGCTCTAGAACTATTCATTATTGGAGAATTTTATGGGACAAGTAGTAGTCGATTTACCGCAAAACATTAATCGGTATTTTCGTGTCAAGGATTTAAAGTTCGGGCAACAACTCTTGCGCGAGCTGGAGGAGAATGCGAGTGTTTCGGAAACGCCGGCAATCTTGCCGCCAAGAAGAAAAACTCTCAAAAGTGACGGCGACGAAGTATTGGGAATTTGGTCCGACCGTGAAGAGACGGCAGACGAGATCGCTCGGCGAATTCGTGATGGTAATAGCGGAAAATACGTGAAGCCAATCGAAACGATTACGCTAGAATATCCATACGATCTTGATGATATAGACGAATCGGAGGCGATCGGAATTTGGAAGGACCCAAAAGAGTCCGCTGAGGAAATAGCTCGTACAATTCGGGAGAAAAATCGAAGGGTGAAATCAGCGGATTTCTGATTGACACAAACGTATTCTTGAATATTTTCAAGGGCGATTTAGAATTATCTCGGTTTATTAAAGAGTCCCATTCTTTCATTGATACGACTATCTATGTCGAATGCATTCAGGGCTCGAAATCAAATCGAGAGAAACAAATTATTGAAAAATATCTACAAAGTTTTCCTTTGCTGCCGATAACCCCGGTCAGATCCTCTCTAACGATTAAATTGATTCGTAAGTATTCAAATTCACACGGTCTCTTATTACCCGATGCTCTCATTGCTGCAACCGCCCTTGAAAACGACCTGGCAATAATAACTTTCGATATTGATGATTTTAAGTTCATTGAGGGTTTGAATCATTTACGGCCGTCTAACTGATCTATGTCTGAATGGCAAAAAGACGAATTTACGATAAGCACTGAAAAGTCGAGGCTCCAGATCGACCTGATCCAGTTATTTCTAGCCAACCAGTCATATTGGGCGCAAAATCGTACGCTCGAACAGACAAAAACGGCTATCGAGCATTCCATTTGTTTCGGGCTTTATCACGCCGACGAACAGATCGGTTTTGCCCGTGTTGTCAGCGACCAGGCGACGTTTGCGTACATCGGCGATGTATTTGTTTTGGACGAGTATCGCGGCTGCGGATTTAGCAAATGGTTAATGGAGAGCATAATTCATCACCCTGATCTCCAAGGGTTGCGGCGTTGGCTGCTGGCCACGCGGGACGCTCACGGATTGTACGAGAAATATGATTTCGGGCCGTTGCATTTCCCGGAACGCTGGATGGAGCGAACCGCCGCCGATGCCTATTGATGAATTACTTGTATTCGCGTGGGCCGAATCGTTTATAATTGAAATGTCGCGACAACGATAGAAAACATTCCGCGATAATAACTTGGGCCGCCCTCCTTAATGACGCAGAACAATCCGACAACAAAACGCCCGATCGCTCTTGTAATCCTTGACGGCTGGGGCTATGCTCCGCGAACCGAGGGCAACGCTATCGCCATAGCTCATACGCCGAATTACGACGCGATCTCACGCAATTACCCGATGACGACCCTCGCGGCGTCAGGTGTGAGCGTCGGCCAGGCCGACCAGCAGCCCGGAAACGCGGAGGTCGGGCACCTCAGCATGGGCACGGGTCGTATCGCTCAGACCGAGATTTCCCGGATAAAGAATTCCGTAGCCTCGGGCGAGTTACGGGATAATGAAGTGATAAACAGGGCGTTTGCAAAGGCGAAAAATGACGATTCTGATATACACCTGATCGGACTTTTGAGCGATGGAGGCGTTCATTCGTCGACCGAGAATTTGTTTGCAATCCTTCGCTTGGCTAAACGCCACGGGTTGACCAAGGTATTTATTCATTGCATTCTCGATGGCCTCGACGTTCCGCCCCGCACTGCTGACATTTATGTCGAGGCGCTTGAGATCAAACTTGCCGACATCGGCATCGGCGAGATCGCAACGCTTTGCGGACGATTTTTTGCGATGGACAGCGGCGAGAAATGGGAGCGTACCGCACGCGCATTCACCATGCTTGTGCATTCCGAAGGCGAACGCGCGCGAGATGCCGTATCCGCGATACGCAACTCATTCCTTCGAGGAATTTCGGACGAATTTATCTCGCCTATCATTATTGAAAAATCGCTCGATACGCCGGTCGCAACGGTTAAGAATGGCGATCTTGTGTTTTTCTTTAATCACCGGGCGGACACGATGCGACAATTGGTACGTTCGCTGTGCGTCCCGGACGAGTCGATATCCGTAAAGCCAATGGTTGAAACGGTCACGCTTACCGAATACGATCGCGGTTTTAATCTTCCCGCTGCATTTAGACATGAGCCCGAAAAAGCTACGCTTACCGACGTTTTATCGAGCCATGAGGTTTTGAATTTTAAGATCACCGAAAGCTCGCGTTTCCAGGACCTTACCAATCTTTTCGACGGTGGATCGGATTCTCAACATCAGTTTGAACGCCAGATATTGGTGCCGGCCAGTCAAACGGCGGCTGCCTACAACCGGCCCGAGTCTGAGAGCTTTAAGATCACGGACAAGCTGCTGAGGAGCCTGGAATCGTCGCCCAATAGTGTCTTTATAGCCAATCTGCCCGCCGCCGACCTTATGGCGGAAACCGGCGATGTCGAAAAGACAATTGCGGCAATTCAATTTATTGACACCTGCATCGGTGCTATTTGCGATAAGGTGAAACAGGCCGGCGGCATTGTGATTATCACCTCGTCGCACGGTAATTGCGAGGAAATACTTCATTTCGACAGCGGCGAGGCCAGTTTCTCGCCGACCGCGAATCCGGTGCCTTTTCATTATGTTGACGAATCTCCAAACGGCGTGAAATTGCGCGATGATGGCTCACTTGAGGACATTGCTCCTACGATCCTGAACATTTTAGGCATCGAAAAACCGCCGGAGATGACCGGTAACGACCTCCGAATGTTGTAAAATATCCGCTTGGCTAAAGCTTATCCCGAATTCAAAAATATTCTCGTTGTTCATTTCGGCCAGCTCGGCGATGTCGTGCTTGCTCTGCCGGCTCTGCGTGGTATCAGAGAAAAATATCCCGACGCCCGCATTACCCTGCTGGTCGGAAAGGCGACCGGCGAGGCAGCGAAACTTGCGCGGCTGTCGGACGATCAAATACTTGTGGACCGCGTACTGCTCCGCGACGGAAACCGGCTTCGCTCGATAGCGAGTATTTTCGCCGTCGTTCGTGACATTCGTTCTCGTAGATTCGATCTGATCATCGATCTTCACAGCCTTTCCGAAACCAACTTGTTCGGATTTCTTTCGGGTGTTAAGTATCGGCTTTATGCAAATCGAGAGGGCCGCTCGCTCGACCGGCTTTCTAATTTTGACCCGAGGCCGCCGCGCGAGGACAAATCCAAGCACGCAGCCGATAGGTATTTTGACGTATTGAAACCTCTCGATATCGAGACCTCGACGCGGCCATTTCGTTTTCAGCCTTCAGCGGCGGATGTCGGTCATGTAAATTCCGCCTTTTTTTCAAGGCCGGTTCCCGGATTCGATAGATCGATCGGATTATTTCCCGGGGCCGGAAATCCGAGCCGGTGCTGGAGCCTCAATAATTTTGCCGAGCTCGCAACGCGATTTGTCGAGGCGCGGCTGCGGCCCGTCGTATTTCTGGGACCGGAAGAGGCGGCCATGAAAGGTGATGTCGCTAAACGCTTTCCGCTCGACACCTTGATCGTTGACGGGTTAACCATCCCGCAATTCGTCGCTGCGGTGGCAGTTCTCGCCGCTTTTGTGGGAAACGATACTGGGCCGATACACCTTGCCGCGTGTGCCGGTGTTCCGATCGTTTTGTTGCTTGACGAGCGTGCCCCGACAACATATCTGCCGCTCACGGACGAGCTTAAAGTCGTGCGAAATCAAACTATCGACCGCATTTCCGTCGCCGACGTTTACAGTGCGACGATTGGTCTGGTCAAACGCTCCGAACCTTTGCCAAATGACAAATCCGGGGCCAAGTGATAGTCTTTTTTTTCCTCAGTGACATTCCCGGACGGGGATTCCACGTAATTTTATGGTTGAAGAATTTGCGTTCGACAATGCCGACGAACGCCGGCAGTCACGTCAAAACGGCACGGGCTGGATCGAGGTGATCGCCGGATCGATGTTCTCCGGCAAATCCGAAGAGCTGATCCGTCGCCTGACCCGCGCGCGAATCGCGCGGCAAAAGGTTCAGGTCTTTAAGCCCGGAATCGATACCCGATATTCGGTCGAAGAGATCGCTTCGCACTCGGGCCAAAAACATCTGTCGCTGCCGGTCTCGTCAACCGCCGAGATGATGGACCAGGTCGAGGCTGACACTCAGGTTGTCGGCATTGACGAAGCCCAATTCTTTGATATGGCAATAATCGACGCTGTGAACGAGCTGGCGGAAAACGGTAAACGCGTCATCATCGCCGGCCTCGATCAGGATTACACCGGCAAACCATTTGAGCCGATGCCGCAACTTTTATCGATCGCCGAATTTATCACGAAAACCCACGCGATCTGCGTAAGATGCGGCGCAACGGCAAATTACTCGCAGCGAACGGTCGAATCGGAAGCTCTCGTCGAGGTCGGAGCCAGCGATAAATACGAGGCCAGATGCCGCAAATGCTTTGTGCCGCACGCCGACGCCCCGACGCCGGAATAAGAAAGTTTAGGGAGTCCAGCGAGTCCTAACTCTCCCGACTTATTTCACAGCTTTCATTGAATAAAGGATCGCCGCAAAATCGTCACCGTGCTTTTCAAAATTTGTGCCCTTGGTCGATGTCATGACATTAAGCTGCTGCTTTTGGCCTAAGTAGGTTCGATACGCGATCCATTGATGCCGCCGCGGTCCGCTCTTATCTTCGGGCATCGCTTCGGTAAATTCGACGCCCGAAATACCGTCGATCTCGACCATTTTAACCGCCTCGTATTTACCGTTCTTGAGCTGCTGTAACGCCTGATCGTAATATGCCTTCATGCTGACATCCATCGGAAAGCTGTCGGGCATGAGCGAAATATTGACAAGTAGAAACGCATTGTCTGGCGACTGGTAATTGAACGATTCCTTTTTAACGTCCATCTTCTTCCAACCCGCCGGCAGTTTCCACGAGATGCCCTGATCGTCCCATTTTGTCTCGGTGCCGGCGTCAATGATCGCCTGCTGTGTGCCCGATATTTTCGGCTTTTCGACCGCCGTTGACGATGACGACGAATTTGAGGCCGATGACGAATTTGAGCTATTCGCCGCCGTATTTGAGTTCGAGCCGGCCGAGCCCATCTGTTTCAACTTTTCCGTGAGACCGCAAAATGTCAACGCAAACAAGATCAATCCAAGCGAAATGAATTTCATGCTTTATGCCTCCGATAATTTGGTTTGAAAAACTGTTTAATTGTCACCGCAATGGGAAAAAAATGCAAAGGTCGGCCGTTTGACTTTAAGGCAAACTCCGTTCATATTTCCAACATCCGACATTTGTTTAAATGTTCTGAATCAATTTTGAAGGAGAATCTTAAGTGAAAAATGAAGCTAGCCGTTTTGTAAAAGTCGCAGTTGTCTTTACCGCCTCCCTAAGTTTGTTTTTGTCCCCGATCGCCAACGTCGTTAGAGCGGCTAAGGCATCGGGGCGTTCTGCCGCGGAAGGCGAGATCGTCGCCAAGCTCAATTTCGACCCAAGCGTAAACGGCTATGGTTTTGAAAACTACGGCAATGAAGAGCCGCGTCATTGGCGAGGCGATCTTGGGGCAGAGGACCTAATTCGAATGTTTGGCCCGGCCGCGGTCTGCAAGAGCGGCGCCACCGCAAAAGATTGTGTGATGAAAGCCTCGGCCCATCAATGGATGATGCAGGAACTCAAGGGAATGAGCATCGGCCATTGCGAAGGGATGGCAGTAACCTGTCTCAGGTTTGACACGGGGCTGCCGTTTAAATCATTAGGCGGGCCATCGAGCTTTCAGCCCGGTGCAAAATCGGCATTTGGACTCAGCCTTGAGCAGCCCCTCGCGAATTATATAGCTTATTATTTCGTGACGCAGAGCTTTAGGGAAGTTGCGGAGCCGACAAAAGCGACCGGCGCAAAAGGACCGTTAGCGGTCGTTAAAATGCTGATCGATGCGATGAACAAAGGCGGTGACACTTACACACTCGGCATCTACAAATGCGATGATTGTGAGAAGCCAGCCGGCCACGCGATCACGCCATTCGCGGTCGAGGACGACGGCAATTTATACAAGATTCACGTTTACGACAATAATTTCCCGGGCGTAACCGGGTACTTGACGGTCGATAAGGGCGGCAAGCAAACCTGGAGATACACAACCGCACAAAATCCCGGTGAGCCGCCCGACCTCTATACAGGCAATATCGACACGGCGACGCTGGAATTGACGGCCACTTCCTCGCGGGAGGGCAAATGCTTTGAGGCTCCATTTTCAAAAAATGACCCGAAAGCAACGGGCTGCGGCCTTGATACGGCTAAACCTGAACATCCGCCGACAGTGCCAAAGCCTGATGTCCCAGCCGGCCCCGCCCCAAAACCTCTTCCGACGATTGCGGACGAAGGCGAGGATGCCGACTTCTTCCTAACCGGCCCGGGTGACATGCTCATCATCGACGGCAACAACAAAAAAATCGGATTTGACCCCGAAACCGGCAAATATTTTGACGAGATCGAGGACGCCGATGTGGAAATGACCAGCGGTGGACGTGGTGTCGATACACCACACTTTATCCTGCCGTTTGACCCCAAGGCGAAACCATACACGGTAGTTTTCTCCGGCCGTAATCTCAAGAAAAAGAGCGTGATGAATTTTGTCTATTGCGGGCCTGGATTTGCGGTTGGTTTTGACGGCATTAAGCTGGATCCCGGCGAGGTGCTTGTGGCCATGGTCTCCGCGAACGGGGAAAAGGTCGCTATGGCGATGTCCAAGGACGGTGAAATGCCCGAGGTTTTTTACTCCATCGATACTCCGGCAAAGAGCTACTCGGCCGTGGTCAAGGGCGCTGGCTTTACCGCCTCCAAAGGTTCGGCACCGACCAATTACCAGGGCTTGCGGGCCATTGTCACCGCCGGCACGGATAAGGCCGGTTTTATGGCCGCAGCCGAAAAGGCGGGTCAGGTACCGCCGGCTGTGATGATGGAATTTAAAGACGCTAACAAACTTGAGATCTTTGACAACGTCGGAGGCGACACCGGCTATGACGTTGATCTCGAACAGTTTGACGCCACCGGCAAAAAGAACAAGATACAGCTCAAGGGCGTCGGGAAAGGCGACAAGGATGCCGATAATTATGAGATCGAAGTCGGTGAATGGGACGGCGGCAACAAGATCGCCGTCAAACACGACGACGAAGGGAACGGTTTTGACGACGACGAAGAGGTCATGGACGCTGACACGCCAAATGACATCGACGACGACGATGACAAAGGTGGCGATGGCGGCGCGTTGCTGAGCTTTATCTACCGCGCGATCGATTGGTAGAACATTGACATGGATCAGGCCGTCGGTTGCAAATATCGGCGGCCTTAATTTTTTCAAAAAAGGAGTAAGATGATCTGCCGGACTATCCTCATGGCGATGATGGCGGTCTTGACGATCATGCCCGCATTTTCTCAGCACGATAGCAAATCTTTATCGATCACGCTCAGCTCGCCGGGCGATGTTCTGGTTACCAGCGCCGAGGGCAAGAGGCTCGGCCGCAACCCGATCAACGTTCAGGGATATGAAGAAATTGCCGGTGCCGAGGTGCTGAGGTCACCCGGCCGCGGGCCGGTTTACGTGGTGCCGCCCGGCGTTGCGAATAAGCCGCTGACGATTACCATCTATGGCCGCGAAGCGCGGAGAGACGCAAAATTGTTGATCGCGGGCCTTAATTTTGTATTTGGGGTAAACGATATTCCTCTGGGAAAAGGTGCTGTTATCACGATCCGCGTCACGCCGGTCGGGGACCTGCTTGAATACTCGTCAAATCTCGCGTCAGCTATGCCGCGGATCGCACTTGCAATCGATCCGACGGACAATAAAAAACCGAGTTATATCTTTGAAGTCCACCGGACGCCTTTAGGAGAGGGTGAGACTCTACGCATCACGCATTTGGATGAGCGATCTTTCGGCTTTGGCGACGACTCCAAAAAACGCGCCGCTTACGAAATAAAGATCAAACGCATCAACGCCGACGGCAGCGTGAAGGAATTTGGGGCGGCTGAGCTAAAGGCAAAACGGGCCAATCATTTCCTGGTCGATCTGACCAAGTGGGACGCCAAGACGCTGCCCTGCCTCCGCGCCGACGACAACGCGAAAGGTGTCTATAAGGCGAAATGCCGCTGACCAAATAGAGTAAAAAAGGCAAACGCTCTCGCATCTGCCTCATTGTTGTTAAACTATCGCTATGTTTTGTTCGGCCTGAATATCCACGTAAATGTACCGACAAACAGACATCCCGCGACAATAATCTCCGCCCAGAAAAACGATACGAAATCGCTGAAAACCCCTATTGGCGGCACATTTGGCTGGCTGTTGCGAACCGCATAAAACGCGAACAATAACGCCGCCATATACGAAAACATCGCTATCTCAGGCTTTCGTTTGCGGACCACAATACTTAAAACCAGAAAGAGAACGGCGATTGACAATCCCCACATCAGGATCGCGACGAACGTCGAGAAGAATACCGCTGTGGACGAACGGTCGATTTCGATATCAAACGCGACGTAGTTTTCATCGGTCTCCGCGCGAGTTGCAGCCGCGATCTTATAACCCGGAATAGACCCGAAGAAATCGACGCTGATCGAGAGGTCCTCAGGTTCTGCTATTTCTTTTTTGGAATCCGCTTGCTCGTCTCCCGCGTCAAGGGGATTCGGAGCGGCTGGCTTTTCGACCGGTTTCTTTTCATCGGATTTGCCCGGCGTCAATTCGATCTCGACGAGCGCCTTGTGCTGGTCAAACGGGTATTCCGACACATTACCCTCATACATGTCGATCACCGCCTCGACCGGTGTCATCCGCTTTCCCTTTTTGAAATCGATTTCCTGCTTGCCGTTGGCACTGTTGATAAAGAATTTGATGTCCGTCGCCAGATTGCCGTCACCGGCCAAAAGATTGCCATTCGGGACGAATTCAATACGCGCCGTCGCATCGCCCTTGATAGCGTCTATGGTGAGCAGCTTTACGTTGGCGTCAACGTGGTTTGGGTTTTTGTCGCCCTTTTCCGAAATAGCATACGCTTTTTGCTCGCCTTCCGACTTAAATGCGCGGACGGTCATAAACATTCCGATGGCAACGACCGCCAAAATAGCAACCCCCAGAATGATCTCTTTGCCGGAGATCTTGTCGTTAAGTGACATGACTAATTTTCTCCTGTTTTAAGTTATTAACTACGGTAAATACAAACGGGTGCCGATTATTCTAACCCAAAACAACCCGAGCCGAAAGTGTCCGGCGTGATTTCGATCAAGAGAAACCGGTTTAGTGGGCAAGATGGTACCACGTTTTTGCAAGAAACTCGCGACCCATGCGTTCAAATGGAAACAGCGACGATCTCCCGATAACAATCAGAGTGTTTCTATTAAAGGAGTTTTGGTATGAAAAGTATACATATATCTAGTATTTTAGCCACATTGATGGTCGTCGTTGGCCTCGCGGGCGCGGCGGTCGCTCAGAGCGGGAATTATACAATTTCGGCGCCGTACACCTACAAGAATCTCTCCATTTTTCTGATCCACGGCAAGGACGAGTCGAAAAAAGGCAACATCATGACGTTGCAGGAGGCGATGGAGCGAAACCTTTTCCGGGTCTATGAGACGTCCGAGGTGAACGAACTTGAGGTGGAGAATCTGTCGAAAGAATTTGACGTGTTTATCCAGTCGGGCGACATCGTAAAGGGCGGCAAACAGGATCGCATTTTAGCCGTGAGCATAATCATCCCCGCCCGTTCGGGGCGTGTAAAAATCGAGGCTTTTTGCGTCGAATCGGGCCGCTGGACCAAGCGAGGAAACGAAGATTCGAAGCAGTTTACAAGCTCAAACGACCGCATAGTGACCAAGGAACTCAAGATCGCGGCAAATGCGTCACGCTCGCAATCCGAAGTTTGGAGCAAGGTGAGCGAGGCTCAGGCCAGCCTTGCCAGAAATGTCGGTGGGTCGGTGGCGTCGGGCGACTCGGCGTCGAGTCTGCAGTTGAGTCTGGAAAACAAAAAAGTCGTCGCGAACGTCGACGAATATATCAGGAAATTAGGAAGTATAGTCGATGGCAAATCCGACGTGATCGGATATGCTTTTGCGGTCAATGGCCAGATCAACAGCGCCGATATTTACGTTTCAAACGCGCTATTCAAAAAGCTGTGGTTAAAGATGCTAAAGGCCTCGGCGACCGAGGCGGTTGCGGCGTCGCGCGGTGTGCGGTTAGCTGATCCGGTCAAGTCGGATGCTATTAAGGGATTTCTTAACGACGCTGACAGGGCCAAACCAACAGACGATCGTACGCCAAGCGCCGGGGCGCGGCTTGTGACACGCGAGGACAAGGATAACGTGATGTTCGAGGCACGCGACGAGAAATCTAAGACCGTCGTGCACCGAAGCTACGTTAAAAAACCATAAGTTTGACCTAGATCTTTGATCTTTGATTTTTTGATCTTTGATCTTTGGTTGAAAAGGTCTCGATCTCCGCGTACGGCATCGTCGCTGTAACCGCACACGGAGATCGAGGCCCATTCTCAATACTTCTTGATGATGGATATGAATGCGATGCTGAATTGCATTGGTACGAAGCGCATGGCATCGGCAAAAGGGAATTGAAGATTAAGGAATTATTGGATTAGCTATATGAATGATTCGAAAAAATTTGTGATCTGTATAAACAACGCTGACTATCCGGTTGCCCTTGAACGATGGAAAGTTTATCGCGTCATACCGGACGAAAATGCCGAAGGCCGCTCATTGATTCGAGTGATGGATGAATCGGAAGAAGATTATTTTTATTCGGCAAAGGATTTTGTAGCCATTAATCTGCCAGATAATGTTGAATCGGCGATGTTAGCTCTGCCGTGATTCAATTTTTATTAAAAGTTGCGGTATTTCGTTGCCGCTCGAAATGAACCGAAATTTCGTTTGCCGCCATTTTCCCAACGAAAGCCGAAAGCTCTTCTGCGGTAGCCTTTGCAATCCGCTCGATCGAGCCGAATTCGCGGAGCAGTTTCATCTTTCGCTTTTCGCCGATGCCCGGAATTTCTGACAGTTCGGATGAGAAATCGCGTTTTTCGCGGCGTTTGCGGTGAAACTCGATAGCGGTTTTATGCGTTTCCTCGCGGATCTGTAGGATCAGCCGAAACGCCAGCGAATTGCGGTCGAACGGAATGGGGCGATCCTCGCGGCCGTGGATTAGCAGATGCGATATTTGCTTATGCTGTTTCGGCGGTTTGACGAGGCCGACGAGCATAATTTGTTCGAGATCGAGAGTCTGCATCGCCGCCGCTGCCGCTGAAAGCTGGCCCTTGCCGCCATCGATAAAGACAAGCACGGGCAGAGGCTTTTCTTCTTTGAGTAGCCTTTTGTACCGGCGAAAAACGGCTTCGTGCATCGACGCAAAATCGTTTGCCCCCTCGACCGTTTTGATGATAAGACGGCGATACGCATAGCGTGCCGGCTTGCCGTTTTCAAAGACGACGATGCCCGCGACATTCTCCGAGCCCGAGATATTTGAGATGTCGAATGACTCGATCCGCTCGGGAAAATACGCGAGGTCGAGCAGCTCCTGCAACTCCTCTAGCACCTTCGCACTGTCGGCTTTGAGCACGCGGAAACGCTGTTCGAAGGCGATCTTGGCGTTTGTCTCGACCAGGGTTACAAGGTGGCGATTTTTTCCGCGTTTCGGGTCGAGTATCCGCACCTTGCGGCCACGGCGTTCCGATAAAAGCTGCTCCAATACGGCCCGGTCATCAAAATCCTGCGGCACGTGTATCTCAAGCGGCACGTAATCGGTCGAGTAGTATTGAATGAGAACCTCGCGGAGAAATTCGAACGAGTTAAACGAATCGTCCTCCGGCAGATCTTCCCAAAAAAATTCCCGTCGGCCGACGATGCGGCCTTCGCGCATTGTGAAAAGCTGGAGAGCAAGACGCTGTTTTTCACGGTAAAAGCCTATAATATCGACATCACGTTCGTCGGTCGTGGCCATTTTTTGCGTTTCGCTCAGTGCAAGCACGGTGCGGTGTAGATCACGGTATTTAGCCGCAAGCTCATATTTGTTTTCTTCGGAATACTGCCACATTCGCTGTTCGAGCGTCTTTGCCAGTTCCTTGTTTTTTCCCTCAAGCAGGATCTTCACATCGGCCGCAGCCTCCCTGTATTCCTCCTGCGTACACAGGCCTTTGACGCACGGGCCGAGGCAGCGTTTGAGGTGATACTCGAGGCATGGACGCGGCAATTTTCCGGTGATCTCGATCTCACAGGTGCGGAGCTGGAATGCACGGTTTACGAGATTCAGCGTTTTGCGGGCGAGCGATGCGGGCAGAAAAGGGCCGTAGTAATTCGATCCGTCACGGACGATCCGGCGGGTCACTACGACCTTTGGAAACGGTTCGTTGGTCAACTTTAAATGCGGATAAGACTTGTCGTCCTTGAGAAGGACGTTAAATCGCGGCTTGTGCTTTTTGATCAGGTTGGACTCGAGCACCAGGGCCTCAACCTCATTATCTACGACGATAAACTCAAAATCCGCTATTAACCGCACAAGTTGTCGCGTTTTCGGATCCATGCTGCGGCTCGACTGAAAATACTGCCGCACGCGGCTCCGCAGATTTTTTGCCTTGCCGACATATATGATCTTACCGGCCTCGTTCTTGTGCAGGTAAATGCCCGATGCCGTGGGCAGATTTTTGAGTTTCTCAGCGATGGTCATGGTTCTATATTAGCGTGAAGAAGGGGAAATTCACCACAGAGGCACAGAGAACACAGAGTTATGAGCCGAGAGTTCAAAATGAGCGGCTTTCGTATTATTTTTTTGTTCATCTTTGGCTAATTTTCTTTCTCTGTGCTCTCTGGGCCTCTGTGGTGAAAATCTTCCTTTGCGTTCTTTGCTATTTCGGGTGAAACTTCTTTTGTGAAGACAGTTCTGACAACATCGCCCGAAGAAGCCGCCGAGTTTATCAAACGCGGCGGCGTGGTGGCGTTTCCGACGGAGACTGTGTACGGGCTTGGGGCGAATGTTTTTGATGAGGCGGCGGTTGGTGGGATTTTTAAGGCAAAGCGACGGCCGGCCGATAACCCACTTATCGCCCATATCGCCGAGATCGGACAGATAGAGCGATTGACGACTGGCGTTTCGGAACATGCACAGGCGTTTATTGACGCATTTTTTCCAGGGCCGCTGACGATCGTTTTGCCGAAATCGGCTAACGTGCCGATGATTGCGACCGGCGGACTCGATACGATCGGCGTACGGATGCCGCGATTTGCGGTTGCTCACGAGTTTTTGGCGTCATGCGGCGTACCGGTTGTCGCGCCGTCCGCGAATCTTTCCGGTCGGCCGAGCCCGACGACGTGGCAGGCGGTCGCCGAGGATCTCGACGGGCGGATCGACTGTATTTTGGTCGGCGATTCTACTGAAATTGGGCTGGAATCGACTGTCGTTGACTGCACGGGCGATACGCCGCTGCTGCTTCGGGCCGGAGCGGTCTCGCTCGCTCAATTGCAGGCGGTAGTGCCGGAAACGCGGGGTTACACACCGCTTGACAACGAACAGCCGCGCAGCCCAGGGCTGAAGCACAAGCATTATTCACCTTCGGCACAAGTTGTTTTGTTGAGCGGTGATGCGGAGGCAGATGCCGACATTCGTTCGGCATATATCGGCTTGCTACGGCGAGGCGTTGGTTTTGGTTTGGTGCGGATTTGCGGATCAGTTGAAGAATACGCACACTCGGTTTTTGAATTTTTTCGAGAATGTGACCGACAGGGAATTAAAGCGATCTTTTGCGAATCTGTAGATGAACGCGGTATCGGAGCGGCACTGATGGACAGGCTCAGGCGTGCGGCTGAGGGCTGAAATTTTACTCGATCGAAACGGCGACAATCGCTAATTCACCGTTATCGCGGATCACCTCGGCACGGAGCAGACCGGTCTCAGTCAGCTGTTTTTGGTATTCGACGGGCACGAGGACGAGGGCACGCTTTGTCTGGGCTCGCTGCATTTCGGAGACGACCTCGGCTGGGCCGTAGAGCTTTTTCTGCTTGCCGTCGGGGTCGCGGAGCAGGCGTCCGGGCGCGTAGAACTCGGCACTGTGCGAGATGGTGTGAAGGGCGTAAACTGGCACGGATGTGTAGCCGCGTTCGTCCGCCGCACGCATCAGACCGCGTACGGAATCAGTATCCGCAAAACGCGGAACCGCAAACAAAACTAACAGAATTACGATCACAAAGACCGCCGCCGCCGTGGACACGACCGCAATCCGCCAATTACGGCTTTTCTCAACCAGCCGAAATACATAAAGTGCGGTCAGAATGATCGCCGCCGGAAGCGACGGCAAAATATAACCGGGAAGTTTCGAGCCGGAAAATGAGAAAAATACGAGTGGCACGAGGAGCCAAGAAAGTGAGAAGAGGAGAAGAGGAGAGGACGAGAAAGGATAATTACGCCGCCTGCCAGTCATATTTAATTCTGTGTTCTCCGTGTTCTCCTGGTTCTCTGTGGCTCTGTGGTGAAATTTTTCTCGGACGAAACTCCAAATTGAAGCGATAAAAAACGGCAGCCACGGCAGCGTCATCAGCGGCAAAACCCACAGAAAAAAATAGAACGGCTGCGGATGCTGGAATTTGTTCGATGTAAAACGCTGGAAATGGTGTTGAATGAAAAACTCGTCGATAAACGGCCAACCGTTGCGAGCGTAGACTGGCACGTACCAAATGCTCGCGACCGCTAAGGCAGTCGCCGTACCCCAAAATAGGCTCGCGACAAATGTCCCGGATGGCAATCTCCACGACAAAACATGATAAAAAGCGACGATCGCGAACGGGAAAATGATACCGATCAGGCCTTTCGCCAAAAGTGCAATGCCGATGAAAAAATAGAACAGGAATAGCGGTAAATACTTGGCACTAAAGGTTTTCGACTTTACCCGATCAAAAATGAAATAGCTCACAAGCGCCGCGGTTATCGGAAAAGTAATATTAATGTCAAAACTCGCTCCGTGCGAAAAAACGAGGATGCCGAGTGTCGACGCGGCGATAAGTGCAAGGTAATTCGGGAAGGAATTCACCACGGAGAGCACGGAGGAAACAGAGTTTGTTAGAGCCGTGGTCGAAACTTCGACGGTCCTGAATTCCTCAGTGCTCTTTGTGTCCTCTGTGGTGAAACTCCTTCCCAGTATCCACAAACTCGCAACCGTGCCCAGACCGAATACGGCCGAACCGAAACGGGCGGCAAATTCACTGACGCCGAAGATGTGAAAGGATACGATCTCGAGCCAATAGAGCAACGCCGGTTTTTCGAACCACGTGAAACCGCCGAGCGTCGGCGTTACCCAATCGCCGCGGTCGAACATCTCGCGGGCGACCTGTGCGTATCGCGGCTCGTCGGGGCCGAGCAATGGCAGATTCAACCCGAAAAAGTAGGCCAAGACCGCCAGCAACGCCAGAGCGATCCACCAGATAATTGCGGGTTGGGACCAGCGGATTGCGGATTCGACCTTTGTCATTTAGAAAGACTTAGCTAAAAATGTTAAGTATTACTGAATTCAGTTTTCGATTCAAATACGATCTATGAGTGAAATCCGCATTCCGCAATCCACAATCCGCATTCCCAAGGTGGCGGCGATCGGCGTGGGAAGTTTGGGCCGGCATCACGCGCGCAACTATGCCGAACTCGCATCTGATGGCCGGGTCGAATTTGTGGGTGTCTGCGATGTCGATCGGGACACAGCCGTCAATATCGCGTCTGGCCATAACAGCGATCATTACACGGATTGGCGTGACCTGATCGGGAAGTTAGATGCCGTCTCGATTGCGACGCCGACCGAAACACATTGCGAGATTGCCTGCGCGTTTTTGGAATCGGGCGTTCATGTTCTCGTCGAAAAACCGATTGCCTTAACCCTCGACGAAGCCGATAAAATGATTGGGGCAGCCAAAGCGTCCGGTGCCAAACTGATGGTTGGCCAACTCGAACGCTATAATCCGGCGATGGTCGCATTGCGGCCGCATGTGACGAGGCCGCTGTATTTTGAGATCCACCGCGTGTCGCCGTTTCCAAACCGCTCGCTCGACGTTGATGTCGTACTTGACGTGATGATCCACGATCTCGACGCGATCCAGTGGCTGGTCGGCCCGGATGTTCGAGTCTCGGAGATACGAGCGGTCGGCATACCGGTGATCTCGGACAAGGTGGACGCGGCAAACGCGCGAATCGAATTTGAGAACGGGACCGTCGCGAATATCACCGCTTCGCGGATCGGCACTGAGAAGATACGAAAAACGCGATTTTATCAGACTAATTCTTACGTTGTGCTCGATTACGCGACGAAATTTGCTTCCGTCACATCGCTAAACCTGCAGGCTGCGCATCCGCTCGCGGGAATTTCGATAAATCGTTTAAAGATCGACGACATCGAGCCGCTACGAGCTGAAATAACAGCGTTTTTGGCTGCGGTCGAGAACGATACGGTGCCGCCGATCACCGGTGAAGATGGAAGAAGGGCGTTGGAACTAGCGGTCGGCGTCATAGAGAAGATTGAGGCTCACCGAAGTAGATTGAACGTCTAGTAAGAGTAGAACGCGGATTAAAACGGAGATGGATTCGATTTTCACGGATCTGAAAAAACTTTCAAATAGATTGTTCAGATCTGCGAAAATCGGCCCTTTTCTGTGTTAATCCGCGTCTAGTTTTCCGACCGCAATTCTAAGCCGAGGCCTTTCCGGCTTGCGCGGCGGTAATCTGTTCGTTAATCGTTTTCATCCATTCCTGCGTTTTCACGAGTCTTTCTGCTCCATTCGGGCTGTCCAAAATGACCTTTTCAAGATTTTTGAACGCCTCAGGGTTTTGAAATTTTTCGCGCAATGCAGCCAGAAAAGGCTCGATCTTGGCAAAAACCATAAAATGCTCGCCGGCCGTTTCATTAAACATATCGGCGTCAATCGCCCCATGATTAACGAGCGCGGCGGCCATGTCCCAATATGAAGAGACCATTCTCAGATAACCTCCAACCTCAGGGTCCATCATCGTCTGAAAATATTCGTCGGCATTAGCCGGATTGAAACTAAAGATCCAGTTTCGTGCCTCACGCATTTTCGGCTCTCGGCGTAAGTCGTATAGTTTTAGAATTAAATCAGCGGATTCTACTTTGCTCATAGTGTACTAGCCTCCAGAAAGAATTTAGACTTTAAGTCTATTCCCGACAAATATGGATGTCAATAAATGTAAAAACAAGTTAAGACGGGTGTAATAATAATAGAAAAATCGTGCAGAATAGAAAGCAGATAAAATGACAAACGAGATCTCAAAATTTCTGCAGGAACGTATCGATGCAAATGATTTTCCGTCGGCAGTCTATCTCGTTGCCGAAAAAGGTGGGATCGTCGTGCAGGATGCGCTTGGGTATGCAGTGGTCGAACCGGATCGTATCGAGGCACGGATTGATACGATCTATGATCTCGCCAGCCTGACTAAGCCGCTGGTTACTGGCTTGCTAACCGCCAAGCTGATCGAAAGCGGAGAATTTCAACCAGACGGCCGGGTCAGCATTTATCTAAAAGAATTCGATATAGAAGGTAAGCGAATGATCACGGTAGCTGATCTATTGACGCACACTTCGCATTTGCCCGCATGGAAGCCGCTATATTTATTTGTGTCAGACCCATCGGAGGTGATTAACGAGATTGGACAAACGCGTCTTAATTTCGAACAAGATGCCGTCACATACAGCGACCTTAATTTTATTGCCCTCGGCTCAGTGCTCCAACGGGTTACGGGTCGTGGTTTAGGTGAAGCGACCGCAGAGTGCGTGTTCGATCCGCTTGATATAAAAAATACTTTCTTTAACCCACCGGTTGAATTGCGTCGGCGAATTGCGGCTTCGGAATGCGGGAATAATTACGAGAAAGAAATCTGCATCGCACTCAACTTTCTTCAACCTCCCGCTACCGCTCCCGGTCCTGACCCGTTTCGGACTGGGACGATCTGGGGCGAGGTGCATGACGGAAATGCGTATTTTATGGGCGGTGTTGCGGGGCATGCGGGCCTATTTTCGACCGCGGAAGAGGTTTTCAAGATCGCGCGACAGTTTTTGCCAAATTACTCGACGCTGCTAAAGCCCGAAACTTGTGAGCTTTTTAGCAAAAATTTCACGCCCGGGATGAATGAGGACCGCTCGTTTGCGTTTCAGCTTGCTTCGACTGTGGATTCGACCGCCGGGACGAAGATGTCCAGGACAAGTTTTGGCCATCTTGGGTTTACGGGGACGAGCTTGTGGATCGATCCGGTTAAAGAGCGTGTCTTTATCTTGCTCACCAATCGAACTCATAATCACGATTTGCCGTTCGTCAATATAAATTCTGTCCGACGCCGATTTCACGATCTGGCGATAGAGCATCTGGAAGAAAATTATTAGCAACGAAAAGATGCGATTTTTAATCAAAGATGACGCTTTCCCCAAAGTAACTTTCAGGCTCGGAGAATATGTTCTAATGAAAAACTTTGCTGCTTTGATATTAATGTGTGGGACGCTCGCTATTGGTGCGTTTGGCCAAACGAGTACCTCGACCCGTCCGCGTGTCGCACCGACCGCAACTCCGCCAAAGATCGCTAACGACGTTTACGAAAATTCCGTGCCCTCAGGCCCGCCGACGCTGATCGGCGGCGGCAATAGTACGGGTGCGAAGCCATCGGCGACACCGCCCGCAGACGATGGCGAGATCATTAAGGTCGAGACAAATCTGGTAACGATGCCGGTTTCGGTGCTTGACCGTGATGGGCGATTCATTTCGGGTCTGCAGAAAAATGATTTTAAGATATTCCAGGATGGCGTAGAGCAAAAGGTCGATTATTTTCAATCGGTCGAGCAGCCGTTTACGGTGATAATAATGATCGACGTCAGCCCGTCAACCCAGTTTAAGATCGAGGATATCCAGAATGCGGCGATGACATTTGTGGATCAGCTCAGGCCGGGCGACCGTGTGATGGTCATTTCGTTCGATCAGGACGTACACGTTTTGAGCCCGGCGACAAATAACCGTTATCAATTGAAAAACGCGATCCGGCAGGCGCAGTTCGGCGACGGAACGAGCCTTTATGAGGCAGTTGATTACGTTATTAACGATCAATTGCGACAGATACAGGGGCGAAAAGCGGTGGTTTTGTTCACCGACGGCGTCGATACTACATCGCGTCACGCCAGCTATCAGAGCACGATTCGCGAAACCGAAGAGGTTGACGCTCTTTTCTACACGATCCGATACGACACATCGCACGACATGAACGGCGGCGGCGGCTATCCTTCAGGTCGTCGGCGTGGCGGCGGCGGAACTATGGCTGACATTCTTGCTTCGATAATTATGGGTGGAAACGTAAATGTTGGTGGCGGCGGTGGTGCCAGCTCTGCGGAATACGAAACGGGCCGCAAGTATCTCGAAGCACTCGCCCAAAGCAGCGGTGGCCGCAAGTTCGAGGCCCAGTCAATTTACAATGTCGATTCGGCATTCGCGGGCATTGCCGAGGAACTGCGTCGGCAATATTCGCTGGGTTATTATCCTGACAAGGTTGGGAATATCGGCGATAGGAAACAAATCAAGATACGCGTTTTGCGGCCTGAAGTTGTCGTTCGCGCAAAGAATAGCTACATCGTCGGCCAAACCAACCGAAATACGGCCGGGAAGTAAGTAAAAAGGCAAAAGTAAAAAGGCAAAATGTAGAACTCGCTTTTACTTTTGCCTTTTGGTAGTGCATCAGTTTGAAATTCTCTTTTTGTACGGCCCGCGTTTTGCGGGTGCTTTTTCCAAGTAAGGCATTGCCATTTCAATTATATCCTCAATGCTCCAAAGTTTTGATGTCACGTTCGCCGCCATTGCCGGAGTGCAACGAAGTGTTTTGTGCATCCGAACGAAATTATAATGCATATAGTGTAAGGCAATCGCGTGAGCGTGGTTTTCAACTTTCTTGCTGAAACCATTTGTCAGACGGGTAAAACGCCTCATGCTCATACGCATCGTTAGATTCTGTCTTTCGATAAAGCTGGTCGAAACATCCGAACCTTTTGGGTTGCCGGTAACGACAACTTTCTTACAGCCCAAACAGTCAACCGGACTATATTTGATCTGTTCTTGCTTCGTCTGTGAACCGCCGTAAATTTTTACAAGCTGTGCATAGTCGATCTCACCGCCAAAAGCAGATTCAACTGCTTCCAGATAAGGCTTATGACCATCTGTGGTCAACTGTACTTTGTTTGCAAGACGATCAGCGAGATCGTGAATGAATACCATAGCGGCCTCTGTGTTACGAGGTCCAACCAACCAACAAGGAACGAGTTTTGTGTCAGCGTCCATGCTTACCCACGTCCAAACATCACCGTAACCGAAAACGCCCTGTTTTTCTTCCGGCACATTCTTAGCTTTCGATCCAACGAAGCTCCATATCTCATCGCACTGGATTTTCTTACAAGTCAGATTGCGAAACGCTCTGTCTTGATAATCGGCACAAGCCATGCCCAAGTCAGCCAACAGTTTGAATATCGTATTTTGAGCAACGCCCGTCATGCGTGAGGTTGCGCGGATGCTGTTGCCTTCGACCAAAGCGGCTACCACTTGGACACGTTTTTTGTTGTCTATCGAATTCATACTGAGTATTATGCTTGAGGAAATTGATAATGTCAAGCAGAAACGCTCCAAAGTAGGTTTGTGTCCACATTTTTTTGTCTCTATTCACGGTCACGAACGTAAAAACATTTGTTAATTTAGCATTATGGGATTATAATTGTCAAAATTAGACGCTCTGGCGGGCGTGCGAGGCATTAGACGGACGCGGTAAATCTACTTTGGAGGCAAATATGAGTGAAACGGGAGAGTTTAGAAGACTTCAAAAAGCTTGGCAAACAAATACCGGCTGGAACAAACGGCTGGAATGGTTAGAAATTTATGGGTTACGTGGCTGGACCGGCCAGCGCATTGAATTTAAATTCCCTATTATGGCAATCGTGGGGGAGAACGGAGCCGGAAAGAGCACTATTATCCAGTCAGCGGCTTCGGCTTATAGAGGGGGTGGCGAAGGTAAAAAGGGGAAATTTGCCTCTGAGTTTTTTATGAAAACAGCATGGGACAAACTTGAAGGTATTACCATTAAGTATGGTTATCGTGAAGGAGATCGGAATGAAGAAAATAGCGTTAAACGGCTAACAGATCGGTGGTTGGGTAATGTAGAACGTCCACAGCGGGAGGTGGAATATATTGATTTAAGTCGTGTTCAACCCGTTTCAGCCCGCGTTGGTTACGCAAAAATAGCCAAAACAAACCACATAGAAAAGTCCTTTGAGCCTTTTGATCCGGTACGAGTTCAACGGCTTTCAAAAGTGCTTGGGCGTAATTACGATTCAGCTAAAATGTCATTGACTGACATTGATGCAAGCCGCGAAATTCCAGTTGTAAGTAAGAACGGCATTTCTTATTCGGGATTTCATCAAGGGGCGGGCGAGACCACCATTGCAGAATTATTAAAGGCCGATTTGCCTAAATATGGCTTAATTTTGATTGATGAAATCGAATCATCTTTACATCCGCGCGCACAGAGGCGATTGATTCGCGACTTGGCTGAAAAGTGCAGGGAGCGTGAACTGCAAATAATATTTACTACACATTCACCCGTTATTTTGGACGAGATGCCAATGGATGCACGGCTATATGTAATGGAAACAGGCGGCACACGCCAAACAATCACCGGCATTAGTCCTCAGTTTGCGATGACCAAAATGGACGATAAGACTTATCCAGAATGCGATTTATATGTAGAGGATGAAGCGGCAAAAATAATGCTTAGCGAAGTATTGGCAGCCCACGCAAAACATCTTTTTCACAGATGCCAAATAATTCCGTATGGCGCCGCATCCGTTGGTTATTCCTTGGGCCAAATGATTCATAACTTTCCACGGCCAACGTGCGTCTATGTCGATGGTGACATGGCAGAAAGACCGGGTTGCATTCCTTTACCGGGAAATGATGCACCGGAACGCGTTGTGTTTGGGGCATTGGCGGCAGATAGGTGGCAGCGTCTGTGGTCTCGGTTGGGGCGCACAATAACGGACGTAATTGATGAATGTGAAAAAGCAATGACATTAACTGATCATCACGACTGGGTTAAAACAACGGCTAATGGCTTAGGTTGTGGAAGTGGCGTACTTTGGCAACAAATGTGTAGCGATTGGGCGCAAAACATATTAACACCCCATGATGCGAAAAAAATCATTGAACCGATTGAGGATAAATTGACTTAGGTTTTAGACCATCTACTTTGAGCGGCTTTCTTAGCAATAGCAGACCTTTGTTCAGGCGTGAGTGAATCAGCTCGCGCCTTTCCACCTTTCAAGCCGCCCAAACGTCCTGATTTGGCTCTAACTGACATTTCCGGCTCTTTCGCATCGCCCGTGGTGAGATCAACGATCATCTTTGCAAGTTGGTTCGTGTCGCGCGGTCGCTTGGGTTTCGGGAGTAAATCATCGAGGGTACTGCAAAAGTTGTCTGGTGTCTTTGGCATTTGCTCAAGCATAGCAAATTTTGCTCAAGCATACAATCTCGGTTTACATGGGATGGTTTTGATGGTATGTTTCCGGCATTATGCTTGATCTTAATAAATCAGATGAAGAACTGAAAAATGATGTGCAAGAATCTGAACCGACACCAAAGGCAAATTGGGTTGCAGCTGGAATTTGTACGCTCTTAGCCTTTTACTTGGCACAGCCGTGGAGAAGTTTCTCAATTTCGTTTGCCGCCGCCTTCGGTGCATTTATGGCAGTTATCATAGCCCTGATTGTCCCAATTATCGCGTCCATTCTTACTGTTAGATATACCCGATTCAGGAACAGTTGGGGCGTTGTGTTTGTAATTGGTTGGATTATCGGTGAAGTGCTTTTAGTATTTGTTGCTATGTTGATCTTCTACCAGAGTGCAAGACGTTAATTTCAAACTGATGCACTACCTGCCTTTTTACTTTCTTTCTCTTTTGCATCTTTTCTGCGACGATAATGCATCGTAGAATTATCTTTGGTTTTTTTACTTAAAATGAGGGCGATTTTTTCCATTCTGGCCGTTATGGTGGTTCTGCTTGGTGTAGGGCAGGTTGGGGCGCAATCAGGACGAAACGCGGCCAAGACCGACGGCAAGTCTAATCAGCGCCAGGCCGTAGCACCTAAACCCTCGCCGACGCCAGCAGTTCCAACTCATGCAGACGATAAGGCAGCGCTCCCCGATGATGGCGAGATTATAAAGGTCAATACGCAGCTTGTTTCGATCCCTGTCCGCGTGATGGACAAAAAGGGGCGTTTCGTTGGCGGTCTCGCAAAGGAAAATTTCAAAATTCTCGAAGAAGGGGTTGAGCAGGATGTCGCTCTTTTTTCGAACGAACACGAGCCGTTTACGGTTGCGCTCGTGCTGGATATGAGCTATTCAACAACGTTCAGAATCGGTGATATCCAGTCGGCGGCGATCTCATTTATTGCTCAACTGCGGCCCGAGGACAAGGTGATGGTGATCTCGTTCGACGAGGAGGTCCATATGCTGTGCGAGGCCACGAACGACCGACAGCAGATTTACCGGGCGATCAAGCGAACCAAAATTGTGACCGGCACAAGTCTTTACGAAGCGGTCGCGCTTGTGATGAACGACCGCCTTCGTCGAATCGAGGGGCGAAAGGCGATAATTCTCTTTACCGATGGTGTCGATACAACCAGCCGTCGCGAGACTGATTATAGTAATCTGAGCGACGCGATGGAGCTCGATGCGTTGATCTACCCAATCCGTTACGATACATA
>JAYUDV010000192.1:0-11724 GCA_043739565.1 Chloracidobacterium sp. | reverse complement strand
TCTCGCCTGCGGATAGGGATTTCGCCGTCAGCGGTTTGATGAGCGAGTCGTTGATTAGATTAGGGTATTTAACCGTCGTTCCGCAAAGCCAGATTGTCGGCGTGATTGGCTCGATTTCATCGATTCGGCATCACGGGTTGTTAGAGAAATTAAGCAGTTATCTGATCCGATCTCGATAAAGCCAAATGACTGTGGAGTTTAACGGCATCAAGCAGAACGACTTTCAAACAGAGATCGAAGCGGCCGCTGCCGATGACGCGGCGATCGCCGATCTTGAGTCCGAGCTTAAGATGAAACCAGAGCGTACGCGACGACAAATACAAGGCCCTCGACCAACAACGCTCCAAAGTCGGCCTAGGCGTCGCTGGGGATCCAGCCTACGGCAACGACAGTCCGCTTTACGGTGCGATGGGCTTCGTCCGTAAATCCGAGAAGAAGTCCGGTTTGACGAGGAAGAAGAAACTGTAACGGGGAGCCGCGTTCCGTCCGTTGATAACACGCCGCAACTGATGTGTTATCAACGGGACCGGTGTTAATATGTAGTTGGTCTCGCGCCCAGTCAAGTCAATCATTCGGCAAACACTAACGGAGGAGTAATGAAGATCTCGGCTTTTCTACTAGCATTGGCCTTTGTGACCGTAAGGGCAGCGTCTGCCCAGTCACAAAGTGCCCCCATCCTAACCTCAAGCACCGAAGGGGCAACACGAGGTGCAAAAATGGCTTCTCTACCTGTTGTAAATGCTGTGCTAGATGCTGATAAAGACCTCGCGGTAGGGCTTCGCGAGTGTATGTCAGAGAACCATATCGAAAAGAATGCGGCAAACAAGCTTTTTGTTTCTGTGCTTCTTCCAACCATCAATCAAAATCAACAAATATACTTCGTTCGAGGAACTCTCGATACATCTTGTCTAATCGGGGCTCATGCCTTCTATTATTGGTTGGTTGTAAAGAGCAAGACTCCGAATAGTACCTCTTACGACGTACGTTACAGCGGAGGATCAGATGCCGTTTCAATTCTTCGCTCAATTCATAACGGAATGTACGACATCGAGTCATCATCGTTTACGGCTACGAATGCATACACAGCAAAAATACAGTTCGATGGTTCAAAATATGTAGATACTAAATGTACAGAGGCACACCGAACGACGAGAGGAAAAGAGGTAGTTAACATCGTTCCTTGCAGCACGTTTTAATAAAATCGGGCACGTCGCTCCGCGTGGGCTAAGAGATATTATGCGAATATTACACATCTTCGTTATCACACTCGTCATTGTTTCACTTGCGATGGTCGTAGAAGGACAATCGAAGACTCTCACTGGAATGTATCAGTCATTCTTTGAATCAAAAAATGTACCTGCGCCGACGGCAGACACGCCTAAGATTGACATAACAAAAGTTAAGTTTCTCCGAAGCAAAGGAACATCGGGTTACCCTCAAGGTGACTGTAGTGTGGGCTTTGGGGATGCCGTTCAGTTCTTCGTCGCAGGCATTGTGTCTCCAGGTGTTGACATAAGTGATGACGCCACCGCTCTACAGATCCTTCAGATGGGAATTACATTTGGACGAGAGCAATGTCCTCCTCGTGGCGAAAATTTCCAAGGTCGCCTCTATGAGAGGGTAGTCAGCGTGGTTCTATATCCAGGTGATCCGACTAAATATACAGTGGACAATGTTAAAGAGATTAGGGATGCCCACTATTCCAAGAATTTTTATGACGAGAACACAGAGGTTGTCTACGGCGCCTGGGTCAGCGACAAGCCGGGATTGATAGTGGGCTATTCGAATCATCCAAAAGCATTCAAGCTATCGCAAGCCTATGATGCTCAAGAAGCAAGGAAGCGTGCCGCAGCTCTAGAGCAGGAGAGGCAAGCTGTGCAAACGAGGCGGAATCAGATCGCCGCCCGCTTAGCTGCCTTTGTAAAGACGTACAGGGTCAGGCGTTTCGTTAGTGGGTCGCAGTTGGCCGCGAATCCGTTTGTCTACCAGGGTCAGGTTGTGGGAATGACCGCTACGTTTGTTAGGATGAAGTCCGCGACACAGGCGATTTTCTCTAATGGTAATAATAGTTTTGTGGTTTCCGGCGTCCCAACCGCTAGGTTTACTCGATCAAACAGCCTTGTCATGCTGGCTGGACGTGTGTTGGAAACCGGTGGTCTGACATTCGTCGGAAGTGTGTTTTGCCAAGAATATGGTTGCTCCGACTATATCCAATAAATCGGTATTTAGGGGTTTCCGGTAGGTACCGCCCCGATGTGAGACGTTAGTTTGTTTAGGAGATAGAAAAATGCGGAAACAATTTACTTTGTTTGTCACGATACTTTTGTTATTTGCGGTGATCGGATCAGCTCAATCTAGCAGAAAACGACCGACTAAAACACAATCTAAAGTCCCAAGCGATAAGTCACAACCTTGGGCTACTGTTACATCAATAATCGCGGGTAAAGCAATTAAGTTTCCGGTGGTAAAGCTTGAGGATAAGTCGAAGGCTGAGCGAATCAACCAGTATTTGAAAGATCACTACTGGAACGCTGATTCCGACGCTAAAAACAATTTCCGGGCTAATTTAATGGCGAGTTACGACGAACTTGGTTACAAAGTAGTTCTTAACACTCCGAATATTCTTTCTATTGAAATCTCATGGAATCAATATCGCGCAGGGGATATTACTCAACATCATTTCGACCCTTCCACTGGTGACGCCATTACGCTAGATCAAATAATCGAGACCTCAAAGTTGGATGATATAAAGAAATTGGTTCTTGATGTTTCTAAAAAGCGATTTGTTCAAGTGAAAAATAAGATATTAAAAGATATGAAAGACCCTCGCGGGGGTTGGACCGGAGGCCAGGCATTGTGGTTCGAAAGAGACATTCTCGGTTCGAGCTATGAAGATGCATACCAAATAGCGATGAAAAAAAACTACTGGGACATTGATCTGGAGAAGAAATTCACCGTATCTAAGACTGGAATTGCATTTCATTATTTGTCTGGCTTTGGTTTCCCTATGTCTATATTGAGTGAAGAACCGTCTTCTGAATATTTTTATTCGTGGACGGTTCTAAAGCCTTTTCTACTACCGTCCAGTCCGATCTCATCCTTTGTAAAGTGATTTTCCATTTTGAAAGAAATGTATGAAGAAATTTATTTTGATATTTTTCGTCTTGGTAATTTTTGCCGCAATCTCGATTAATGCACAATCGGCGGCGGCAAATAAAGATTGGCCTGCCTTCTGGACCAAATTCAGATCGGCTGTAATTCGAAAGGACAAAGCAACGATTCTTGGGCTGGCAATAGATGATTCAAGATTCGAACGTGACGCGGGTGGCGATAGCCCCTCCGACTACTTGGACTTTTGGCTCAGCAGCAGGATGTATAAAAAAACGGCTGCTGAAATCAACTCAGGCGTTAAGCCCTGGCAGGGAGGGAAGATCACTCGCAAAGGCTGTTACTGGTTCAAGTTTATCGGTGGCAGATGGTATTGGGCTGGAATACCTTGCGATTGAAAGGCTAAATGAAATTATGAATTGGAAACCAAACATGAAGACAAAAGCTTTTATCATGACGATGTTCCTGACGATGCTCCTTTCGAGTGTCGTCTCGGCGCAGCAGCAAGCTTTGCCCAAATTCCGGTATGACATTACCTATCGCGAGGTTAGAAAAAAACTCATGAAGTTGGGTTGGCAGCCCGTAACTCTGCCAACTGCTACCCCCTGTGGAAGCGATGACCGTTGTCGTGGATTCCCTGAAGTCTATTACTGCCAGGGGACTGGCCAAGCAGCGTGCATGTACATGTGGAAGAAGAGAACGACACTGATCCAGGTCTGGGGAAGAGGGGAGGGAGTTCAGACCTATTCCGGCTTGACACCGTGCCCACTACATCCGACCAACCCCGAATGTGGAGGAACAGGACCGAATTCTGCACTCACCAAGTCGAAGCCCAAAATATCGGGATCGACGGATTGTGCGTTCTGTGGAATTTGGCATTTTGCGGGTAGCGGTTGGGAGATTATTTCTGGTGACTATTATCTGAAAATAAGTCAAGCAGGAATCGGCAAGTTCAAGGTCGCTGAAGGCTATGTCACAGACGGCAAAATACAGTGGGATGATCGTATTCACGTAAGAAATAAATGGTACGGGATTTCAGGCACTGGAGGCGCGATTTATCTCAAAATACTAAACGGAAAATTGCAAGGCAGGGTCATCACATGTAATTGGCTTTATTCTACAGAGGGTAATGAGACTACTTATAAGATCACATCTGAACTCATGTCCAACGATAAGATGCGTTACACCGTGTGGTCTGCACTTAGAGGCAAAACAGACAAATTCATGGGGACTCGGATCGGCAACTAACGTGAGAGGTCCTTTCGGGTGTCGTATCGGGGCAGCAGCTTTAACTCCCTCTCGAGAGAACCGCTTACCCGCCTTATCGCATCGAGAGGCGTCAAAACAATGAGAAAAATAATTGCAGCAGAATTCATGACGATCGATGGCGTCATACGACGCGAGGAAGCGGACGGCGACGGCTTCAAGTATGGCGGGTGGTTTTCCCCTATGCGGACGAAGTGACGGGGGCCGTGGTGCAGAAGCGACTGGCGAAGCCGATGGATCTGCTGCCCACGCCGCAAGACCTTTGACGGTTGGGAGACGTATTGGCCGACGGATTCGAACTTCTGACTTCTTGTGATGACCGCGACGAAGTACGTCGCCTCGAACACACGCGACTCCAGCGATTGGCAGCCAAACCGATTCCTCAGCGGCGACATCGCGGAAAAAGTAAGCAAGGGGGAACTCACCACAGAGTCACAGAGAACACAGAGATTTTAAAGAATTTTGATCGAAGCAGAATGATTGTTAAATGAAAGTGCATAAATATTTTGGTTTTTCTTTCTCAGTGTCCTCTGTGACTCTGTGGTGAATTGATCCTGAGAACCCAAACGCCGACATCATCGCTTAATCACTCGAAATCTGCTAAAATCTCACGAGATTCTTATTGAGCCATATTGGCGGAGACTTATATGTTTAGCGACAATTTCAGACGCGGTGAAGGAAAGGGAAAAGGACGGAAAGGATCGAAGATCGCATCGGCGGCGGCGGATATCGGCTGGAAAGCGTTTCAGGCTGTCAATAAGGCTTTGCCTGAGAGCGACGCGATTACGCCTAAATGGGCGGCTGAGCCGCTGCTCAAATCTTATGAGCGGACGGCGCCGCCGCTTGGTTTTCCCCGTGAGACCGATTCACTTTGCCCGACGTGCGTTAAGCAGGTTCGCGAAGGCGTCATCAACAAATCGATTCCGCTCGAGATTTTGATGAACTCGCATCCGGGCGAGATCAAGGCTCAGATCGTCGAGGAAAATGGCCAGGTCGTGATGAAAAAGACTTGCCCGACGCATGGCGAATTTGTGGATGTAATGGCCACCGACCCGGCCTTTCTCGAACGCATCGAATCGCTTTTTTACGGTCGCGATTTCAAGGCGGCTGAGGACAAGCATGTTCATCATCACGGCACATCGGACATCAAATTCGGACGCGGAGCGGTGCTTACCGTCGATCTGACAAACCGCTGCAATATGATGTGCAATCCGTGTTTTATGGATGCAAATCAGGTCGGCTACGTCCATGAGCCGACGTTTGAGGACACGAAAGGAATTCTTGATCGGGCGATTTCATTCAAACCGCGTCGGCAGATAATTATCTTGTTTTCGGGCGGCGAACCGACAATTGCACCGCACTTTTTGGAGTCAGTCGCCTACGCCAAAAAGATCGGTTTTTACCGTATTTTGGCAGCGACAAACGGCATTCGATATGCGGAAGACATTGAGTTTTGCAAAGCCGCTAAAGAGGCTGGACAGCATGGCGTTTATTTGCAATTTGACGGCACTTCGGAAGAGAAGAACAAGCATCGCGGCGTTGGGAATCTTTTTGACGTAAAGCTCAAAGCGATTGAAAATCTTGCCTCGGTCGGAATCAAGGTTACGCTCGTTACGACCATCGTCAACACGATCAATAACGACGCGATCGGCGACATCGTTAAATTTGCCGCACAAAATATCGATAAGGTTCAGACTATTGCTTTCCAGCCGGTGTCGTTTACCGGTCGCGACGAAGACGTTTCGGACAAGGACCGCATTGCACAGCGTTACACGCTGGCCGGCATGACGCACGATCTTAAAGATCAGCTTGGCGGAACCTTACAGCCGCTTCGCGATTGGTTTCCGCTGTCGAGCTATTCGGCGTTTACGTCCGTAATGGACATGTTACAGGGTGCCGATGCTCCGTGGGGATGGTCATCGTGTAATTGCCACCCGAACTGCGGTATTTTTACCCTGATCGTCGTAAATAAGAAAACGAGCGCGATGACGTCGCTCTTCGATTTCTTTAACTACGAACGGTTTATGAAGGACGTGTCCGTCATCACCGACACGGCACGCGGCAAAAAACTCACGATGGCACAGCTTGGGATGGCAATCATGAGAAACTATGACGCCTCAAAGGCTCCCGACGGCTTTCCGATCTCGCAGATACTCAATCTGTTCAAACCATCGTCCGCCGATTCAAATTCTGACAGAAACGACCGCATGAAGACCGAGCCTAAAAACGACACGGACGATATGTGGCGTGTCTTGTGCGTCGAAGGAATGTGGTTTCAGGACCTCTTTAATTACGATTTTCGCCGCACCGAGATGTGTGTCATTCCGTACGGGACGCAGGAAGGCGAGGTTAGCTTTTGCGCTTATAATACGGGCGTTGGCTGGCGTCAGATCATCGAGGAAATGCACAAAACAGCAAGCCTCGGCGAATGGTATCAGGAGCACGGCCGTCACGCGGTTTATGCCAAGGGCAAAGAGGTTCCCGGCATTAAAAAGGTCCGCAGCCTGAGTTTGCCGGTGATTGCAAAGATCGTTTCCGAAGACCTCGACGGTCTCACGGTTTCGCCGTATCTCATTGAGGAAGAAGAGACAGTCGGCGTTTGACCAAAAGATTAATCTCGAAACACACGAAAAGCGCGAAACGACCTGATTTTTTTGGCGTCGTTTCGCGCTTTTCGCGGTTAGCCAAATATTTATGAACAGCCTCGTGTTTTCAAACATGCTTCACCGGCCGGCAAGGACGGTCGTGAGCATTATGGGCATCGGTATCGGCATTTTGCTTATCGTGCTGACGATCGGCCTCGCGAACGGGAGCCTGCGCGAACGCGCCACTCGCGAGGCAAATGTTGGAGCCGAGATCATGCTGCGGGCAGAGGGCAGCGTAGGATTAAGCGGTTCAGACTCGCTGCGTTTGTCGGTCTCGATGACCGCCGATATCGAAAAGGTCGATGGCGTTGCGGCCGCCGTTCCTATTGCGCAGAACACCGTCGCGGCGACCGAGGGCATTACGGGCAGCCGTCTGCTCGATGGCGTTCCATACGATAAATACGCCTCGATCGTCGGGCTGCAGATCATGCAGGGACGTAAGTTTGTCGACGGCAGTAACGAGATGATGGCCGATACTGCATGGCTGGAGCGCCGGAAACTAAAGATCGGGGACAAATTCAGCATCTATGAGCATGATTTTGAGATCGTCGGAACTTACGAGCCAAGTGCCGGAGCGCGGATCAAGATACCGCTGACAACGATGCAAAATCAGCTTGGATCGGGCGATAAGGCATCTACATTTCTCGTTAAAGTTAAGGACGGGTTTACGGCGGAAACCGTCCGCGACAATCTTCGGGCCAAATTTCCGGACATTCAAATCATCCGGACAAGCGAGCTCGAAGAGCTTTATATGCAGGGAATTCCCGCTCTAAATGTATTTTTGGATGTCGTGGTGGGCGTCGCCGGAGCGATCAGTGCGCTTATCATTTTGCTTACCATGTACACGACGGTTACCGAGCGGACCCGTCAGATCGGTGTGATGAAATCATTGGGAATGTCCAAAACCAGGATCGGCTGGACCATCCTTCAGGAAGCTCTTCTGCTCAGCTTCGGAGGGATTGTTTTCGGAGTTTTAGCGACGGTGCTTCTCAAATACGTGTTTGCCCGGTGGACGACTCTAACCGTTGCGATCGACCCCAACACTGTTATTACAATCGTTGTTGTCGGAATGATAAGTGGGACGATCGGAGCTCTATATCCCGGCCTTCGCGCCGCCCGTCTCGATGCTGTCGAGGCACTAAATTACGACTAAACTATTGCATTGCAATGGCATGCAGTCTCGCAACGGAATTAGCGTCAAGCTGATATATCTGGGCCGATACGACGCCCATTGCCTGAGTTTCGGCGGCCGGGGCGGTTGATCCAGCCAGATATTCGACATAGGCCACGTTGCTCAAATAGCTTCGTCCTCCAGCCGACACCACAAAATCACCCTCCGCGAGCGTGCCCACGGCGGACGGGTCGGAAAGCGAAACAAAAACCAGATCATCACGGCCTATTTTGCGGGCGTAATACTCGAACAGTGTTGGCGTTTCACAGGCCGTTATTGCTCGCGGACGGGCGCGAACGGCGATGCCGGCAACGACCTGACGAGCGCTGACATCGTAAAATTCGTCATGGGGAAAGTACGATCCAACTGGGGCAAAATAGGTGCCGATCGAATTTGTAAACAAGCGAAAATGCGAAGATACCGCAAGCGAATTGTATATTGGAAATGCGAGTACACAAACCAGGAGAATTGATTGAAAAGCAGCTGCCATCATCGCATTTTCACCTAATTTGCTTGAGATCCATTTTACGGAAAAATAGAATCCCACTGCGGCCGAAATCAGGACAAGCGGTTCGGCTACGGTAAAATAGCGTGTAAATTTGCCACCGAGGACTGAGAAAGGAATAAACCAAAAGTACGCCCAAAAGAAGATAAAAAACCGGCCGTCACCTAGTTTTCGCCTAAATATTAATGGCAATCCGATCAGGCACAGAGCCAATGTAGAAAGCGATGTTTTGACCGCAATAAAGACGAGGTAAAACGTCCATGGCACACCCGCGAGCCAGACTGTCACCTGATTTCGGTAAAACTGGCCCATAAACTCATAGCTATCGTGCCCTATACGGTGTTCGCCAGAAAATTTGACCATTTCCCGCCACGTGTCCGGCAACATGATCGTCGGGTTGAGCACCAGAAAAACAAGTCCCATGACGATAAAGAATTTAAGCCATCGCACCCTTCCCAAATCCCATTTTCGTCCGGGTATTTGTTGGAATATGATGTAATAGGCTCCGGTGATGCCGAGTAAATGCGGATAATATTTCGACGCCATGAGCGCCGCAAAACCCGCGGCCGATGCCCACAAATACAATAGCCATTTTGGATTTCCCCGTTCCGCGGCTGTTTGTCCGCGTATCCAAAAGAGATTGGTCAAGAGGAAAAAGAAAAGGACAAGGCTGTCTTCCTTCGCGATCCGGTCAAATCCGATGGCCATCGGTTCGATAGCCCAAAACATCGCCGAAATTAACCCTATGCTTCGGCCAAAAAGCTCGGAAACCAGCAGAAAGAGCAGGAGTATTGTGAACGTGCCAAAGAGCGCTACCGGAAACCGAATGGCGGACTCATCGGATATTTTTAAAGCCGGTGATGAAATGGTGTTGTTCAGCCTTTCGACCACGATGACGCTTACGGTTTGCATCCCTTTCATCAGAAATGGATGCTCTCCATTCTTCGCGGAGAGGCCATTTTCACGGTAATCTTCGACAGTTTGGAGCTTATTTAGCTCGTCTTCGCTCAAACTTTCGTTTCCCAGATCGTTTACCCGCAAGCCAAAACCGACTGCTAAAAAAACGGCCAGGATTATCGCCGCTACTCGTCGATTTCGAGCAAAAAACAGTTCGTCCGCGAATTTTTCGGGATCGATGCCGGCGGTTGTTTGGGGAAGGGCATGTAAAGACAATATATTTAGTCGCTAATCACCTAATTTGTTTTGCCTCAAAATACGCGGTTCACACCACGGCAATTCGGAGCCGCTTGTCGTGAATGTGAAGGTTATCCGATTGCGGTTTGCCCTGTCAAAATGGTTCACATGGGTTTGTCCAACATGTTATGATCGGAAGGAATATTTTGTTGAGCCGGGCTCGCGTCAATGTTATTTTTAAAAATAATTGCAGCTTTATTATTCATAACCTGGCTTGTGCTGATTTTGTTAGGAAAGGGTGGTTTTATCCACATCCTTCTTCTAAGTAGCGTTTCTATTGCCGTGGTCGATATTATGACCAGTCTCCGTTCACGGATGGCGAGATAAAAAATATCGAGCTCAATTTGCAGTGTTCTGCTGCCAAACGATATGGATAGACGGTTTGCGAGTCTCACGCAATCGGACCCGCGAATGTCTTAGTTCCCCGATCTACTGTGCGCCATAAGAGGATCACTAATCCGACAAACAACGAGAAGATAATAGCCACCCGCCGGACAAGAGCGAGAGCCACACCGACGACCGCGGTATATCCGAGCGAAAGTAAAATAACGCTATTTCCGCCTTCGTAGACGCCGATCGTGCCAGGTACAAAGCTGAAAATGACATTGATCACTTTTGTGAGACTTTCGATAATAAACGCGGTTGACCAAAAGGTCTCAAATCCGAGCAGCCGGAGAGCCAGGTAAACTTCACAAATGCTGATTACATGGACGAACGAGCTTATCCCGAAAAGAGTAAAGAAATCTGCTCGACGGTTATGGTAAAACTGAAAGACGTTTGTCTCGATATTCAAGACACTTTCCTTAAATTTCAGGACAAATTTTGGTACGAGGCCACGTTTCTCAAGCGTCGCGATCATACGAGAAAATGGAGTAACCCGGTAGCGGATCGCCAACGTTAATGCCGCAAAGATCAGTATCGACACAATGACGATCGCCCACAGGGTGCCGCTCATCGTTTTACTACTGCTTTCGTAACCGACCGCAAACGCTCCGACACCGGCCAATATCATCAATACAACCGACACATAATAGAGGACGTTGTCGATAAGCACGGCGGACGCGCCCTGAATTAAGGGGATATTCTTTCTGAGCAGTATCGCTTTTGTCGCGTCGCCGAGAAATGGCCCGGTGAATGTGAGAAAACTTATCGCTTCGCCGCCAAACCTCGCCGCAACGGCGCTCCGGTATTTGAAGGTTCGAAATTCTGGCGGCACGGCCAGGTACATGCTCGAGGCGCGCAAGAAATGCCTCGTAACATTCAAAGCGATAATCGGCAAAAACCCCCAGCCTACACGCGATAGCGATTCGAGCACCGCCCGGTACCCGAGCCAGTACATGACCAAAACTAAAAGAGCAAAACCAAGGACAAAGGTTATGCCGTGGACCCAAATAAGCAGATTTGTCTTTTGGGACCTTGTTTTTTTCTTCGCGCTTCCGATTGTCGGGAGACCCGAATCAAGAAGATTTTCGCTTTGCATAAAAAAACCGCATAAACACCTATTAACGCTCTTTTTAAAGTATAACTAATTTAATACACCAACCATAATTTGTGTGTATGGCAGTAAACAGAGCGTGCATTTAGCGAAATGCGTATAAAACGGACAAAATTATTGGAAGAATTTGGGGTTTTAGTGTTTATTAGATGCGACAGCCGACGGCATAATATATCGATACTTATGGCAATTTTAACGTCAAGATCAGCGGCGGCCGCTCTGGCCGCGATCATGATCTCAGGTCTTTTATTCTCCACGGTTCGCGGGCAGAAGCGTTTTTACATAGCGCCCGATGACCATACCGACTATTATTGGACCGCCGACGGAACAACCTATCGCC
>JAYUDV010000191.1:0-4778 GCA_043739565.1 Chloracidobacterium sp. | reverse complement strand
ACCGGGACGCGGGCGGCGGCGTTTGGGGGGACGACGACGATCATTGATTTTGCGGTGCAGACGAAGGGCGAATCGATGACAGCGGGCGTCGATGCGTGGCACAAAAAGGCCGAGGGCAAGACGGCGATCGACTACGGGTTTCATCTCATCACGACCGAGTTTGAGGACGGCGATGAGAAAGAAATGTACAAGCTGATGGACGAAGGCATCACTTCGTTCAAGCTGTTTATGGCGTATCCGGGCGTGTTTTTGGCGGATGACGCGACGATCTTTCGTGCGATGTCGGCGGCCGGAAAACGCGGCGGCCTCATCTGCATGCACGCCGAGAACGGCATCGTTATCAACGAGATCATCAAACGATTTCTCGCTGACGGACGCATAGCCCCGAAATATCACGCTCTGACGCGGCCGACAATTGCCGAGGCTGAGGGCGTTCATCGGGCCATCGCAATCGCCGAAATGGCCGAGTCGCCGGTTTACATCGTGCATCTTAGCTGCACCGACGCGCTCAACCAGGTGCGGCAGGCGAGAGATCGCGGAATTCCGGCGTTTGCCGAGACTTGTCCGCAGTATCTTTTCCACTCGATCGACGATTACGGAGACGGCTGGGAAGGTGCGAAATACGTGATGACGCCGCCTTTGCGTGAGAAGCACAACTGTGCCGAGCTATGGAAAGGCCTAAAGATGGACGACCTCCAAGTCATCTCCACCGACCATTGCCCGTTTTGCATGAAGGAGCAAAAGGAACTCGGCATCGGCGATTTTTCGAAAATTCCAAACGGTGCCCCCGGCGTCGAAAATCGCATGAACCTGATCTACAACGGCGGCGTTGTCGAGCAGCGTATCTCGCTCAACCGCTTTGTCGAACTGACCTCGACCGCAGCCGCCAAGATGTTTGGCCTTTTCCCGAAAAAAGGCACCATCGCCGTCGGTTCCGACGCCGACATCGTTATTTTTAATCCAGATACTGAACATACCTTTGGCGTTGACGCCGAGCACATGAACGTCGATTATTCTTCCTACGAAGGCTGGAAAATGAAAGGCAAGATCGAGACCGTCCTCTCGCGCGGCAAGGTCGTTATCCAAAACGGCGAGTACAAAGGAAAGATGGGCGACGGGCAATTCTTAAAACGCGGCGAGTGTGTAAAGGTCTAGGTGATTACTGCATGTCGCTGATATGAAAGGTAATGCCGCCAAAATTCTTAAATACGCCGGAATCGGAATCGTTGCTGTTCCGCTCTCAATTTTAACGCACGAACTTGGACATTTTCTTGCTTATCATTTTTGGGGAGCGGCAAACGTCCAGTTGCATTCGGTTTCGGTTTCGGCTGACAAGGAAATGTTAACTGGCATTCAGATCGCCTCGGTTAGCATTTTAGGGCCGATAATCAGCTATTTGACGATTGGCATCGCATTGTTTGCGACGGCAAAAAGGTATATTCCGTTCTGGATTATTTTAGGGTGCTCTGCGCCGATCGGGCGAATTGTTAATTTTGTTTATGTCTATTTTCGGTTGCTGGGATATTCGCCCAATCCGTCGTTTGATGAGTTCAATTTCAGTCGCAGTCTAAATATTGAGCCGCTCTGGCTTTCAATTATCACCATAGCAATTGTTTTGGTGACTTTTTTCGTTTTTTTTCGGAAAGCCTGGAAGGATGGAAGATATGTGGAAGTATTGATGGTGATCTTTAGTTTGGCTGCCGGTTTGTCGATTTGGAGTCTGATTGGCGGCGTAATTTTGCCGTGATATTTTACAGAATCCTCGTTACTTAGCACCGTCTCCTTAGCTTGGAGAATCCTTGCTTAGCTGGCCGCGTCGTCATCCAGAACGGCGAACACCAGGTCAACGCCGGCGACGGGCAATTCCTAAAACGCGGAACATGTGTTAATTTGTAGTACCGAAAACATCCAAAAACATGGGCGACAAACTGGAAATCGGCTCTTCGCTTGGCCACTACCGGATCGTTTCAAAGATCGGTTCGGGCGGAATGGGCGAAGTTTATCTCGCCGAAGATTCACGTTTGCGCCGCAAAATCGCGCTCAAAGTTCTGCCTGAAGATCTTGCCAAAGACGGAGACCGTTTGCGACGCTTTGAGCAGGAGGCGTTTGCGGCTTCAGGCTTAAATCATCCGAACATTTTGACGATCTACGAATTTGGAACGACGAACGAGACGCATTTTCTCGCCGCCGAGTTCGTTGCGGGCGAAACTTTGCGTGAGCATTTGCGGAGCGAACGTCTTCCGATTGACGAAGCATTGGACATCGCCATTCAAACTGCGGCGGCTTTGTCAGCCGCGCATGAGGCGAAAATCATCCACCGCGACATTAAACCGGAAAACATTATGATTCGGCACGATCATCTTGTTAAGGTTTTGGACTTCGGTCTCGCAAAGCTTGCCGAAAAGTCGGTCTTAGGTCTTGACGCCGAAGCAGAAACCAGAGCGCAGGTCAGAACCGAGCCGGGCATGATTATGGGAACCGCCGCTTATATGTCGCCCGAACAGGCTCGCGGTAAAATGACTGACGCCCGTTCGGATATTTGGAGTCTGGGCGTCGTCGTTTATGAAATGATTGCCGGAGGAACGCCGTTTGCGGGCGAGACGACCGCCGACTGTATAGCCGCCATCATCCACAAAAACCCGGCGTCGCTTTCGCTTTTGAACAAAGAAGTTCCGGCGCGCCTGGAAGAAATCATTGGTAAGTGTTTGGAGAAAGACACGGACGAGCGTTATCAAACGACGAAAGATTTGTTGATCGATTTGCGTCGCGTGAAAAGAAAACTGGAATTTGAAGCGGAAAAGGAACGCTCCGACGCTTCGGAATTCGTCAAGGAACAAACCGAAAACACATCGGAAATCGGATCGGAAAGTAAAACGCAGATTATCTACAAGACGACCGACGCTACAGAGGCGAAAACTCACATGATTTCGAGCGCGGAATACGTCGCGGGCGAAATCAAGCGTCATAAAATTTTCGCGTTTGGCGTTTTAGCTTTGCTCATCATCGCGGGAATTGGTTTCGCCGTTTATGAATATTCACCTTTTTCCGCGCCCTCGGCGACGGCGAGCCGTTTCACGTCGCCGCAGAATTTGAAATTCACCCGTCTGACTTCCGGGCAGATCCGTGACATTAAAATTTCGCCCGACGGAAAATATGCCGCCTACGCGACATCCCTCGGCGACAAAGCAAGCATCCGGCTGCGGCAAATCGCGACGACGACCGACGTGGAAATCGTCGCGCCTGCCGCCGGTTTTGCACAGGGAATGAGTTTCACCGCAGACGGCGATTATCTCTATTACGTCCATTACGATACTCCCGTAGGAGATCAATCCGCTATTTACAGAATTCCCACGCTCGGCGGTTCGCCGACCAGGGTTGCCGATCAATTGCGCTATATGGATACAGCCGTTTCGCCCGACGGTAAAACGCTTGCCTACATCGGCCTTGACTTGGGCAAAAAAGAATCGTATCTGCTGCTGGCAAATACCGACGGCTCGGATGAACGCACTCTCTTTAAGCTTAACGATCCCAGCAATTTAGGACAGGGGCTTGCCTGGACGCCGGACGGAAAAACCATCGCGTATTGCATGACTTCGTTCGCCCAAGGCGTGCGGAACTTAAAGATTTTCGGCGTCAATGTTACTGACAGTTCACAGCGGCTGTTGAGCGATCAGAATTGGAATGATGTCCGCAGCATCGTCTGTCTCGCGGACGGAAATTTGATAATCAGCGGCAAAGAAGAATCCACCGGAGCGGCGGCGGAGAAGAATCAATTATGGCTCATCGCTCCGAACGCAGCGCCGCAGCGCATCACGAACGATCTGAACGGCTACGGCAGCGTAAGCGCGACGGCGAAAGGCGATGTTCTGCTGGCGACAACGGCAAAACGGATAGGAAATCTCTGGGTCGCGCCGAATAACGATGCCGCCCGCGCCGCCCAGGTTCCTTCTTCGACGGAAGTTCTTTTAGTCAATTGGACGCCCGACGGCAAATTGCTCTACACCTCGAGAGCGAATGATATCTGGACGATGAACGCCGACGGCACGAATCAAAAACAATTGACCAATAATCAGGGCGCGAATATCCATCCGTCGATGACGGCGGACGGGCGCTACATCGTCTTTATGTCCAACCGCGCGAGCAGCGTCTTTCATATTTTTCGGATGGACGTCGACGGTAGAAATCAAAAACAGCTGACCAACTGGCTCGGAGAATGGTGGGCGAATCCTTCGCCCGATGGAAAATGGATCTACTATGTGGCATTCACGCTGAACAACGAGCCGTCAAACATTTGTAAAATTCCGATTGACGGCGGCGAACCCATCGTCATCGCCAAAGTTCCGGGCGATCTTCCGCCTTTCGATATTTCACCGCGCGACGGGATGATCGCTTACCGGCAGGCGGGAAAAGGCCAGGAAAGGACCGCGGGCAAAATCTCTATTATTCCGCCTGATGGCGGCGATCCATTAAAAACTATTACGATGCCGCCAACTGCGGCTGGATTTTTCCGTTGGACGCCTGACGGGCGCTCCATCGCTTTTCAGGATTCGCGTGCGGGCGGCGCAAACATCTGGGCGGTCAGTCTCGACGGCAAAGGCGAGGCGAAGCCTTTAACCGATTTCAAAACCGAATCAATGGATTTCAGTTTCGCATGGTCGCCGGACGGCAAACAACTCGCCGTCATTCGCGGCACTCGCATCACGGACGCGGTATTGATCACCGAAACGAAATGAGCGGGCGGGAAGCTGTGTGGAGATCATGAAAAACTAGGAAATCTG
>JAYUDV010000190.1:0-4783 GCA_043739565.1 Chloracidobacterium sp. | reverse complement strand
AGATCAGCGTTCGTATGAAAAAGAACCTCGTCAAAAGCAAGGCGATGCTCGAACTGCTCGAAACCGCGATAAAGAAATATCAAAACAATTTGCTCTCGACAGCGCAGATAATTGAGGAACTTCTTAAGATCGCCCGCGAGATTCGCGAATCTGACCTTCAAGGCGAACGCCTCGGCCTTTCTGACGATGAGGTCGCCTTTTATAACGCGTTGGAAGTAAACGAAAGCGCGGTCCAGGTTCTCGGCGATGACACATTGCGAGACATTGCACGGGAAATTGCCGATAAGATAAAGGCGAACGCAACAATCGACTGGACCATCCGCGAAAGCGCCCGGGCCCGACTTATGGTCCTAGTCCGGCGAACGCTTGCAAAACACGGATACCCGCCCGACAAACGCGAAGACGCCATCGCGACAGTCTTAAAGCAAGCTGAGTTGCTGGCTGATCAGATGGTTACAGCATAATTACATTCCAAAAATGCCAGGTCGCGACGGCTCGCTGTTCTGACAAGTTATTCAGAACGTTTTTCCTCTTAATCCCTACATCTTCTCCGGGACTTCGATTCCCATCGTGTCTAATGCGGCGGTCAACGCACGGCGGGCGAGATCGGCGGTGACGACGAGTACGGCGCGCTTGACATCGTCGGGCTCGGCGATGATCTTGTGGTTGTGATAGAAAAGGTTGAAGGCCTTTGCGAGCGCAAATGTATATTTTGCGAGTATTGCGGGTTCGTTCTGTGCGGCGGCCTGCTCGACCGTTTCCTCAACCCGTGAGGCGAGGATCGCCATGGACCAGATGTCGCTGGACGGGTCGGCAACGATTTCTTTGACCTTTGTCGTGTCGGCGATCCGAGCGCGGCATGCGTCAACCGATTCACCCAGATCGTCGAGTTTTCTAAAGATCGAATTTGCCCGGACGGCAGAATATTGGCAGAACAAGCCGGTTTCGCCTTCAAACGACAGAGCTTCCTTAAAATCGAAGATGATAACCGTGTTCCGAGTAAATTTGAGTAGAAAGTACCGCAATGCACCTACCGCGATCTGATGCGCGATGTGGCGTTTTTCTGCTTCGGCGGAATCAGGATGCCGGGACTCGACCTCGGCTAGAGCGTTCGCTTCGAGACGGTCAATGAAATCGTCAGCTTTGACGCCGAGGCCTTTGCGGCCGCTCATCTCGATAAATGGCCGCTTTCTATCTTCATCCGAGAGCTTAAAACCAAGCTCCTCGGCTGCCGCCGGCGACAACGCGACCATTTCGTACGACAAATGAATGCTCGCCCGCTCGCCTTTTTCCGGCGAGATCGCCGCAACACCCTTGCGGACGATGTCCTGCGGGTACGACTGCCGCGTATCGATCACGTTATATATCGTCTCGCCACCGCCAAAAACGGGATGCGATAAATCGGACCCGCTATGATCCGCCGTCGTGATCCATACGCTCTGGCCGTTAGCATATTTGTGAAAGAATCGGTAGTTGAAATCGAGACCGAGAATGCCGAGCTTCCACATTTGGTAAGCGATGTCCTTGCCGGTGTAAGTCACCGTTCCGTTCGATCGGACGAGTATCTTGTCGGTTTCGTGGTCTTCGTTGCCGGAATGTGATTCGAAAGGCATGACCCAGCATCCGGCGCGTGCTCCTTCGGGTTCGAAATGGATCACGCCGAGCTGCTTCATCTGCTCAAACGCCCGATCCCAAAAATGAAGGTGAAGAATCTCGGATTCACGCGGCAGCAGATCGTAGCGGATCGAGAGGCGTTCCATGGTGTCGAGAATACACTGGACATTGCGGGTCGCGACAAAATCGGCAAGCTCGGCCGTCGGGTTGCCGCCCGTCTCGATCAGGTGCAGCACGTCCGCACGTTTTGCCTTGAGTTCCTCATTCGTCTGGTACTCGACGCCGACCTGCGTATAAAGATCCCAACAGTAATAATCGAACGATTTACCAGCTGCGGTAAGTCCTTTATCCAAATGTTTTATCTCATCCAAATTCATGTGTTGGATGAATATAAATCCAACGACAACATCCGCAACCTGAACGCCCGTATTGTCGATATAGTTTTGCACCTCGACGCGGTTGCCGGTGGCTTTCAGAATGCGTTGGAATGTATCGCCGAGGACCGAGTTTCGCACATGACCGATGTGAGCAGCTTTATTAGGATTGACCGACGTATGCTCGACGCAAACTTTAGGCGAGGTTTCATCGGTCGAGCGGCTACGGTTTGGCAACGGTTCAGCCGCCGCATTCGCCAATAAGAAAGCGGCGCGATCGAAGAAAATATTAAGGTAACCGGCACCGGCTACCTCGACACGTGAAACTGCCTGGATCGATTCGAGTTCGGCCTTAAGCGTTTCGGCTAATTCACGCGGATTTTTCTTCTCACCGGTCGCCAGCTTGATTTTTTTCGCGAGTTCGAATGCGACTGGGAACGCAAGATCGCCGAGCTCAGTTTTGGGCGGGATTTCAACCGCGACCTGCTCCAATTCGACGCCCAATTTTGAATGCGCCGATGAGATTACGGCGTCGCGGAGAATTTGCTGGATATGTATAATTGTCATTACGGTCGTTTCCAATTTGTTCAAAACAAGCCGTAATTATAGACGTTTCGACCAACGGATGGCAAAACACACGGGCGCGGTTGAATCCGCACCGCAGCATTCAATTTTGCCGGAGTCGATTACAGGATTGACACGGTAAACGTATAGGACGTGAGGCCGCCTCGATTGGCGATGCAAAGCCTGTGATCGCCCGAATAATCCATCGATTCCGAGTAACTCGTGTCGCCGGTCGATCGAAAATTCACCTTGCCGTTTCGCGAGCTGACGGTTGCATTCATTGTCTGGCCCGCCCGGGCGTTGGCCACGTAACAAACAACGCCGCCGCCGCGAATGCTGCCGGTCATCGTAGCTGAAGTGCGCCCGCGTGCAAAACGGACACGAATATCGGCGAAGCTGTCGGTGTAGGTCATGCAAACCACAACCGCCAATACAAATATTCTGGCAATATTTCGTTTCAACATATTTTTACTCCTATTTAATCTAGTCGACCGACGGTCGATATTGAAATTTGTTTGTCGCCAAAGTCAGAGCGGCTTTTTCTTTTCCCGCAAAACCGCTAAACTTTGCGTTGTGCAAACACTATATTTCGGTTGTTTCGCTGATGCAAGCACGTAAGCGGGCTCCGCGATGACAGATTCTGGTTTGCGAAACTTCGTATATGACAAAAAGGATTAAGAAAAAGGTCGATCTTGACAAGATCGCACAGGGCGTCAGGCTGATGCTAGAGGGAATCGGTGAAGATCCGACGCGCGAAGGCCTGCAAAAAACGCCCGAGCGCGTGGCGGATTTTTACGCCGAATTGACCGAGGGAATGTGGGTCGACGCCAGCGAGCATATCGTGCCACTGCCGGGTGATTCGCACGACGAAATGGTGATCGTTAAGGATATTTCGATAGCCTCGGTGTGCGAGCATCATCTCGCGCCTTTTACCGGCAAATGCCATATCGCGTATATTCCTAAGGACGGGCGGATCATCGGCCTTTCAAAACTCGCGCGGATCGCAGAGATCTTTGCCCGCCGCTTACAGGTTCAGGAGCGTTTGACGCAGCAGATTGCACAGACCTTATTCGACAAACTAAAGCCGATCGGCGTGATGGTTGTCATCGAGGCCGAGCACACATGCATGACATTGCGCGGCGTCAAAAAACCGGGTGCCGTAACGATCACGTCGGCTGTACTGGGCGGTTTTCGCAAAGATCCACGTACGCGCGCCGAGGCGATGTCGTTGATAAAAGGATAAATTGAATGTCGAGCGAATAATGATTAGCTAAGCATATTGATTTGGTTAGCTAAGTGTGCGATGATGGTGCTGAGAGGTAGAGCCGATGACGAAAGTAAACATGCACGAGGCAAAATCACGACTAAGTAAATTGGTAGAAATGGCGAAGAACGGAGAGGATGTCGTAATTGCTCGGAACGGTAAACCCCAAGTTCGCCTAACGGCAATTGAGCCGGAAGGTAAGGATTGGTTCGGAATGGATGCGGGAAAGGTGTGGATAGCTGATGATTTTGACGAATTGCCGGATGACATTATGGAAATGATGGCAGATCCAAAGATCTTTCCGGACGAAACGGGCGAACGCGAATGAAGGTACTGCTCGATACTCATATTTTTCTCTGGATTTTTACGGAACCCGAGCGATTTTCTAAGAAGGCTAGACTATTTGTCCAAAATATCGAGGAGAACGACTTTTTCCTTTCGGATGTTAGCGCCTGGGAAGCTTCGATTAAATACGGATTAGGTAAATTAAGGCTTCCGGAGCCGCCCGAAGCTTTTTTTGCCAATCGCGTTAGAAGGGCGGACTATCGAGGTTTGCGGATAGACCTCGATCATGTTACCAAGGTTCATAAGCTTCCGCGTATCCATCGAGACCCATTCGACCGTCTTTTGATCTCTCAGGCGACTATCGAAGGTATGACCGTCCTGTCCAACGATCCGATTCTTCAAAAGTACGAGGTCGAGACACTTCGATTATCCGACATTTCTTAATGGGCGACACCTTTTATATAACAACACCGATCTACTACGCGAACAGCCTGCCGCATCTTGGGCATCTGTATACTACGATCGTCGCTGATGTCGTCCAGCGGCATTATAAACAGCGTGGTTTCGACACCTATTTTCTCACCGGAACAGATGAGCACGGCATAAATATCCAGCGGGCGGCGGAGAAAAACGGGCGGACGCCAAAGGAACAAGTCGACTATATTTCGGATGAGTTAAAGCG
>JAYUDV010000189.1:0-4788 GCA_043739565.1 Chloracidobacterium sp. | reverse complement strand
GGCTTTTAACCTTTTCCATATCAAGAGCGCGAAACTGGTTCCATTCCGTAATGATGACCAGAGCATCCGCGCCGCTGATCGCATCGTATTCGTCAACGGCGTATTCAATATCAGGCAAAAAATGCCGGGCCTCGGGCATCGCAACCGGGTCGAAAGCCTTAACGGTCGCGCCGCGGGAAATCAGTGCTTTGATAATGTCCGTCGCCGGCGATTCGCGCATGTCGTCGGTTTCAGGCTTAAACGACAGCCCGAGCACGCCGATATGCTTGCCGTTTAAATCGCCAACGAGCTTTTCGATCTTCGGAATCATGGCATCACGCTGACGATCGTTGGCCTCGATGACCGCGTCCACAATGCGCGTCTCCACACCGAATTGATCGGCTACTGTAGTCAGAGCCCGCGTGTCTTTAGGAAAACAAGATCCGCCGTAACCCGGCCCGGGGTGAAGGAATTTACGTCCGATTCGGTTGTCCATTCCCATGCCTCGAGCGACGTCGTGAACGTCGCATCCGATCGCGTCGCAGAGATTGGCGATCTCGTTGATAAACGTGATCTTAGTCGCAAGAAATGCATTTGCCGCGTATTTGATAAGCTCGGCGGCTTCGAGAGACGTAATCACTATCGGCGTCTCGATTAAATAGAGCGGACGATAAAGATCTTTCATAACCTCAACCGCCCTCTCCTCGTTGCTTCCGATAACGACGCGGTTGGGGTGCATAAAGTCTTCGATCGCGGCTCCCTCGCGGAGGAATTCGGGGTTTGACGCTACGCCAAATTCGGTATCGACCTTAAGATTTGCCGTTACGAAATCGCGAAGCCATTTGCCGGTGCCAACAGGTACGGTCGACTTTGTGACGAGTACCTTATAGCCGTTGACCGACTGGGCAATGTCGAAGGCGGCCTGACGGTAATAGCTCATATCGGGCGTGCCGTCTTCGCGGGGAGGCGTTCCAACGGCAAGAAAGACAACCTGAGCAGATTCCACAGAACTCGTGATGTCTGTAGTGAAATGAAGACGTCCCGCAGCCGCATTCTTTTCAACGATCTTGTCGAGTCCCGGTTCGTAAATCGGGATAATGCCATTATTCAAATTTTCGACCTTCTGGACATCCACGTCGACACAGGTAACCTCGACGCCGAATTCAGCAAAACACGCCCCGGTAACCAATCCGACATATCCGGTGCCAATCACGGCTATATGCATAAAAATATTAAAAGCAGATTTGAATGAAACTTATTAAGTTAAATGTAAATATAAACAAAATTATGCGGGTCACGTAAATTACATGACCCGCACATATTAGAACCTATCAGACGTGATTAGCGAGTAGGGCTGACAATGATTGCCGTGCCGTTAGTACCATCGTTACTGTTTCTGGTGCCTAAGTAGATACCAAGTCCGGCTGCACCGGCAGCAAGCAATAGTAGCCACGGCAAGTTAGAAACAGCCGGTCCCGGGGTCGAATTCGGACGAAGGCAAGGCTTACATCCAGTTTGAGCCAGGTTTCCCGCAACCGCAGTCGTACCGGCAACAACCTGTTTGTCATTTGAGCCTTCTCTCATGGTGACGACACCGGCCGTGGTGTCAATATGGCTGTGCGAGCATTCTACCTCGACCATAAAGTTGTTGGCCTGTCCCGCGTCACCGATAAAGGTTGCATTCTTGGTGGTAACCGTTGTGGCTACGCCCGCAGAATTAGAAACTCGAGCTTTACCCTCGGACAAAATCGTCACGATACTCGTATCTGTAAATCTTAGCGTCAAACTCGAATCCGCCAAAATTTCGACGCGACCGGTTTTGCCCAGACTTACAACGGCGCTTGAATTCGCACCGGTTGTAATTGTGGCATCAGACATTACTGTGGAATTAGAAACCGCCGGCTGGCCGTTTACCGTTACCTGTCCAGTAACGGTGATTTCACCCTTAGTCGCGGGCGGCACAGCCAACGCGACCATAGAAAACACGCACCATACCGCTGTTAGCGTAGAAGCGGTAACGATTTTACGAACAATATTTTTGCGAAGCATCTGATTTAATCTCCTCCTGAACTAAGTCCTTACAAATATACAAACAAATATACAAAAAATTAACAAGTTGTGCTGGCGGTCGCGATACAGTTATTGTTGTTGCCGACTGTCGTTGCGATAATCACACCTACGACGACGCCGCCGATAATAGCGCCCCAAATCCACCAATCCAACCCACCTGGTCCGGGTTTGGCTTTTTTCGATGCACTGCTGGACGCCGCGGTTGTAGATTCACCCGCGTTTACATTCACGGTCTCACCGCTCGCGTTCTTTACCGCCACGCTTGAAGCGGCACTTAGTACCGTAAGGCTGCCTTTTGTCAGGTCGCCGGTAATCGATTTGCCGTCGGTCGCGACGGTGAACGTGGTGCCGGATGCAAATTGGATCTTGCCTGCTTTACCAAAATTGATGATTGCTTCCATGCCTTCCGGCGTGTTTATTGTACTGGACGAAAAGACGGTTCGACCGCTTTTCGCAGCTTCTCCGTTTATTGTTACAGAGGACGAGCCATCACCCGAAGGGACGCCGATAACCGTCAGCTCGCCAACGGCATTACCCGCGTTTGCAAGAGTAACCATCGAAAATGCCATGACTAACACAAATATCACGGACATCGTAAATGTCTGTTGAATCCACACCGAGCTTTTCATACTTTCCCTCTTGTAAATATAACTCTCAGTTAGCAAAAAAATCAACCCTTTCAATCTTTTACACGATACGAGCGCCAATGTCAATAAAACCGAACTAAAGACGGCGTCGAATTTTTGAAACCAGTTCACTCATCAATTACAGTCTAAACTTAGAATTGATAAACATTTATAACACATTTCGATTTTGAAACAAAGGCAAATTTCGAAAAATATTCATTGCGATCAAATTATGGTCGTCGGCGTCGTTTTTGGATCAATCACGACGTCTAAAATGAACTTTGTCCTGGATGTCCATTGTCAAATCAGTCCGGCAAACCCTAACGTTTAACTTCGAAATCGTAGAAAGATTTCTGCGGAGAGAGCGTCATCGTCTCCTTGTAGAGCGGCGGCATTGCCGAAGTGAATCTTTTTTGTTTTAATTTCTTCAGTTCTACAATAGCTTTTGGAGAAATAGCATTATGAAAATCACATTGTTTTTGTTAGTCGTAACCGCAATATTTGGAGCATCGTGTTCGAGCGCTCCAAAGGAAAAACGTATCAGGATCGGGTTTGCGATGGATACCTTAAAAGAGGAACGGTGGCAGCGCGACCACGACGCATTCGAAGCTCAGTGCAAAAAGCTGAATGTCGACTGCATAATTACCGTCGCCGACAACAAAGCCGACAAGCAGGCGAATGACGTCGATAATCTGTTAACGCAGGGCGTTGATGCTCTCGTCATCGCTCCGCACGACGCGACGCAAGCTGCCTCAATGGTGGATAAGGCGAAAGCGCAGGGCGTGCCCGTCATCAGTTATGACCGACTTATTAATTCGGATAAGATCGACGCTTACGTCTCGCATCAGGTGCCGGTTATCGGCAAAAAGATCGCCGAATATGCTCTTCAAAAGGTGCCGAAGGGAAACTACGTGATGGTCTACGGGGCCTCGACCGACAACAACGCCGTAATTATGAAGAAAGCCGAACTTGAGGTGCTTCAGGCCGCGATCGATAAAAAGGACATAAATATTGTCGCCGACAACTTCATCACAGACTGGAAGCCGGACGAAGCCTTAAAAATGGCCGAGAACGCTCTGACAAAAAATAACGACAACATTCAGGCCTTTGTTGTTTCAAATGACGGAATGGCCGGCGGCGTTATCCAGGCGCTCGAAAATAAACATCTCGCCGGAAAGGTCATTGTTACGGGCCAGGACGCCTCTCTCGACGCGCTCCAACGCATCGCCGAGGGCAAGCAGACGATGACCGTCTATAAACCGATCGTCGCGCTGGCCAATGCAGCCGTCGAAGCCGCTATCAAGCTTGCCAAAAAGGAAAAGCTCGACACCAAACCTTTTACGAACGATGTCATTAAGAAAGACGTTCCGTCTATCCTGCTTGAGGTCACGTCCGTTGACAAGACAAACCTGATGGATACGGTCATCAAAGACGGATACGCAAAATATGAGGACATCTATAAGAACGTGCCGGAAGCCGACCGGCCGAAAAAGCCATAAATTGAAAATCGTGAATCGTGAATCGAAATATGCTTCTTTCGATTCACGATTCACGATTTACGATTCACCATTCACGATTCACCATTCACGATGAATAACATTGTATTAGCGGCCGATCTCGGCGGGACAAATTTGCGGATCGCGGCCGTCGACAGCGTCGGAACGATTCTGCATTTGACGAAAAGGCCGGTGCCAAAGGGTGTCTCGCCGGATCAACTTATGGATTTAATCCGTGAAATGGCCGGTGAATGCGGCGCCTCGATGCTGGCGGAGAAACGTATTTGTGCGGTAGCGTTTACGGCTCCGGCTCCGGTGGCAAAGGATTTTGACGGCGTTTTGACCAAGCTCCCAAATCTGCCGTCGCTTGCCGGCATGAACCTCAAAACCGCGCTCACCGACCTCTTTCACTTGCCTGTAACGATCGAAAACGACGCGACCGCCGCCGCCATCGGCGAGCATTGGATCGGTGCAACTCGTGGTGTCGAAAATACGATCTGCGTGACGCTCGGCACCGGTATCGGCGGCGGCATTATCATAAATAACGAACCGCTTCGCGGCAAAGACGGCACCGGCGGCGAGATCGGCCACATCTGCGTCGAGCCCGACGGTCGTCC
>JAYUDV010000188.1:0-4793 GCA_043739565.1 Chloracidobacterium sp. | reverse complement strand
GGCCGATATCGAATACGACGTCAATATCAAAGCCGAGCTCGAGGTTGCCCACCTTCACGAAAAAGTGGATCACATCCACGAGCAGATGCTCACCAAATTTAATGAATTTGAACAGTTCTTAGAGACTGCCGTCGGTGTGAAAAGTAAATAAGCAAGATTATACTGCGGACGACCGGGTTGGGTTGTGGCTCAGAGAAAGCCGCAAAAAATTCTCAAACAATATGCGGCCGTCACGCGATTCGTTCGGATGTTCCCAGCGGGTTGGGTTTTTTGACCAATCTTCGAAGGATTTTTCGAGGTGAAACTGGACACAGTAAATCATCTGACCGTCGCCGTGTTTGACCATCATCTGGTTTTTGCAGAGGTAGGACGAGGCAAGCAGCTTGAATCCGTCGGGGACGCCATCTACCTGGACGCCGTGGTTTTGCCAGACACGCAAAATGTCGTCTTCGGTGGTGTATTGCTGCCAGACGCCTGATTTTTGATCGTCATTGCCCTCAAATATCGGATCGCTCTTATCGACTATTTTGACGAATCGATATTGATATTCGACAACACGATCGGTGCGTTTTTGGTCGAGATTGAGATCGTCGAGTGTTTTCAGTTTGGCACCAAAAGCAATTCCTACCAGTTGATGAGCACCGCAGATGGCGAGGATGGGAATTTTGGTTTCACGGATAAATTTCGTAAAGCTCTCGATGTGCCTGGGATTGTAATAGTCAAAATCCGCAAACGTTCCGCTCATGACTATCGCATCAGGCGAAAATTTTTCTGCCGCATCGGCCAGTTCCGACAAATGCACGGTCATTGTTTTTGGATTCTTGACCAGACGCAGAACGTTTTTGGCGATATTGTTGCACGCCATGCCCGACACTTTGCGCTCAAATTCGAGCTTACTTTCGGTCGTGCCGTTCCAATCTTTACGAGCTAGATCAGACAGGTCAGAATCGTACCGCAGCAGATCGTTGACGATCAAAACCTTAGCGTGCTCGATCTTTTGCTCGATCGGCTCGTACCTGCAAAAAGTGCTTTTATTGTAAGGAAACGGCAGTTTTTCCGGTTCGGTTACTTTCGCCACGGCATCAAACATAGAATAAAAATCGCGTCTTTAGGCTGCCCGGACGCATCATTCGATTATATCATCAATCAACGCACCGTAAAGGCTGAGATAGACCCCGCATTTGAAAAGCGGCTTACCGGCCTGATCGAGACGGTTCAAATTACACAATATTTCCTCTTCGGGCAAGTCCTTTTTCCCGCACATTAGGCACATTTTAGGGATGGCGCCGGCCGCCGGATCGAGTTCGTTACCGTTGTCATCGTAATACGGCATAGATGCTCCGTCTAACGCTGCTTTGTTTCGCGGTCGAAAAGCGGCATAGCGTCGCCGGCACCGAGGGCGGCGATCTCGTTCCGCATCTGCTTTACGAGGCCCGATCGCTCACTCGCGACACTTCTCGACGAGCGACCTTGCGATTGTTCGTCAATAAAAACGAGTGATCGCTGCCACGACGTTTCGAGTTCGTCGGCGATGCCTGAGATCATCGTGATGTCATACGGCACAGCGAAATCTCGGCAACCAAGGCGTGCAAAGACTCGTAAATACCTCGCCGTCGCGAGATCCGGACAGGCAAAGCGGCGTTTGCCGACCTTAAGCTCGATGCCGAGCAATGTGTATTGGATTTCGGCTCGATTTTCCCGTGTTGGTATGTCGAGGTTATACGACCGTGTCCGCTGAGACCGAACCTTTTCTTTATATATTGTCGGGAGCCACTCGTCGGCTAAACGGGCGCAAATGTCATCGTCAATATCCATCGGGCAAGTCTTGGTCTTTCCTATTTTTCGGCCTTAACTGCAACACCGGACGGTGACTGTGCAAATTTCTCGATCACGCGGTCGGCAAAAATTCCGAAATAGAACACGCCGAGCACTGTGATAATCAGGGCCGCGGCGAGGCCGGCCGACATTTTCGGCTCGATCCACTCGGCAATGCGTTCCCGAAAAAACATCACCACGATCAGCCGCAGATAATAATAGGCGGAGATCGCAGTCCCGATCACGGCGACGACCACCAGGGCCGTGACGAGTGTATTGCCAGCCTCAAGAGCCGGGCGGAATACAAGCACCTTACCCATAAATCCGGCGGTCAGGGGCAGCCCGAGGAGCGAAAGCATGAACAACGAAAGCGAGAATGACAGCACCGGCGATTTAAATCCGATGCCGTTATAGTCTTCGAAGTCGGCGCGGCGGTCATTCTTTTGTGCGAGCAGCGTGACTATCGCGAACGCTCCAAGATTGGTCACCGCGTACGTGAGCATGTAAAAGGCGACCGAAGCGATAGCTTCGTCACGGGCCTGAACGGTTTTGGCCATGCCGGCACCGATAAATCCGACTAGAGCATAGCCAGCATGAGCGATCGACGAATATGCGAGCATTCGCTTGACGTTGTTCTGCAATATCGCGGCGACATTGCCGACCAGGATAGTGGCAATCGCCATCACGGCGAGCGCCGTTGTCCACGACTCGTGAAGATAAACTGACGATTGAACACCAGCGACCAGCGGCAGGCCAAGCACAAAAATTCGCAGGAATGAGGCAAACGCCGCAGCCTTTGGCCCGGTGGCCATGAATCCGGTGATCGGCGTCGGAGCGCCTTCGTATACGTCCGGCGCCCAAACGTGGAACGGGGCCATCGCGATCTTAAAACCAAATCCGACGATCATCATCGCGCTGCCGACCAGCATCAGCGCAGGGAAGTTTGGATCCGCGACCTTTTCCGCGATCTGCGGCAAACTCGTCGAACCTGTCGCACCGTAGATCAACGCCATGCCGTAGAGCAAAAATGCCGAGGCGAATGAGCCGAGGATGAAATACTTCATCGCCGATTCGTTGGATTTCAGATCGGCTTTTCTCAATCCGGCCATCACGTATGTCGCGATCGAAAGCGTTTCGAGGCCGAGGAAAATGATCACCAGATCGTTGCCCGCCGACATCATCATCATTCCGAAAGTCGCAAACAGCAGCAGAGCATGATATTCGCCGGCCGGAACATTCTCACGCTCGACCCACACGGTCGAGATCAGCACTGTCATTGCCGAAACAAACAGAAAGACGAACGAAAAGCCAAGCCGCAGATTGTCGTGGGCAATCATGCCGTTCCACGCTGTCGCGGGTTGATCGCCGCCCCACATCGTTGCAAGCACGACACCGGAAACAACCAGACCCGCGATCGCGATTACGCCAGAGACCGTTCGCTGTTTCGGAAAATAACTGTCGTAAATCATCACGACAACACCAGCGAAGGCGACGATCAACTCGGGAAGAATGATCGAAACATTCACATTCGGCGGTACAAGATCTGTTAAGAAAAATAAACTCATCAAGTTCTATTCCTAAGGCTTATTCAATTGCCTCCAGCTTTAGCTGGAGGCAATTCACTTCAAAACCAACTACCGATCATGTTCGGCCTCGGCAACAGTGCCACCCGCTTGGTGCATTATGCGTTCCTGGATCGCCTTGATCGCGTCGTCCGACTTTTTGAGGAATGGTTGTGGATACACGCCCATATAGACCATTAGGATCAATAAAGGCGTGATCAACCCAATCTCGCGCCATGAGAGGTCCGCGAGCGTCTTATTTTTGTCATTCGTTACCTTGCCAAAGAAAACACGCTGCACCATCCAGAGCAGGTACACGGCGGCAAAGATAACGCCAGTGCCAGCGAGCATCGCGGCGATATAATTCCAATTGACCGACGCGGTTACGCCCAGCGCATGCGACTGAAACATGCCGATCATGATCAGAAATTCGCCGACGAAACCATTTAGGAACGGCAGTCCGATTGACGCCATTGTTGTAATAACGAAGAGAGTTGCGTAGATTGGCATGACATTCGCGAGTCCGCCAAACTGTGTGATCTCACGCGTATGACGTCGCTCGTAAATAAATCCGACGAGCAAGAATAACGCCCCGGTGGTCACGCCGTGGCTAAGCATCGTGTACAAGGCACCCTGCATTCCGGCTTCGGTAAACGAGAACATGCCGAGGATAACGAAGCCCATGTGAGCGACCGACGAATAGGCGACAAGACGTTTAATATCCGGCTGCACCATCGCGACAAGCGCCCCGTAAATAATACCGATGATCGCAAGCGTGATAAAGAGCCACGCGGTTTCGCGGCTTTGATCCGGAAACAGCGAAAAATTGAACCGCATCAAGCCGTACGTTCCCATCTTTAACAGGATCGCTGCAAGAATAACTGAGCCTGCCGTCGGCGCCTCGGTATGCGCGTCCGGCAGCCATGTATGAAAAGGGAAAATCGGAACCTTGATCGCAAACGCCAACGCGAACGCCGCGAAAAGCAGCATTCCGGTCTGCGGCGCAAGAACAAGATTGCCGGATTTCATCGCCGCAAGTATAGAAACGAAATCGAACGATCCGCCCAATCCGGTCTGATCCGCGTAAATGTAAAACAGGGCGATGATCGCGACCAGCATCAATAAGCTGCCGAGCGCCGTGAAAATAAAGAATTTGACCGCCGCGTAAATTCGGTTATCGCCGCCCCAAATGCCGATCAGGAAAAACATTGGCACAAGCGAGGCCTCGAAAAACAGATAAAAAACAAGCAGGTCGAGCGAGACAAAAACACCGAGCATTACCGATTCGAGCAGCAGCAAAAATACGTAAAAAGCGGTGGCTTTCTTTTCGACCGCGTGCCATGTCGAGAGCACCGCGATCGGCATAATAAACGTAGTCAAAATAACGAGCCAAAGGCTCAGGCCGTCGACGCCGAC
>JAYUDV010000187.1:0-1739 GCA_043739565.1 Chloracidobacterium sp. | reverse complement strand
AGCAATGCAAGAGCCTGCGAATAGACGATCGGATCAGGATTTTGCGATCCGACATGCAGATGAATGCCGCTGAGATTGAGATGCGGTGAATCTTTGTAATCGCGAAATGCGGAAAAAGCCTCGTCCGGCATCATGCCGAATTTCGATGTGAGCAAAGCCGTTTGCAAGCCGGAATGCGTGCCGGTCTCTATCTCGGGTACGAGACGCAGGCTAACATTGGCTCGTTTTTTTAACCGAATTGCCGTCTCCATGATCAACGAAAGCTCATAAAGCGAATCGACCTGAATCGCGTAAATTTCGGCATTGATCGCGTTTTCGATCTCCCAAACCTCTTTGCTTGTGCCGTTAAAGATTATTTGATCGCCGCGAAAACCGATCTCCAGTGCTTTCCAAAGCTCGCCGCCGGAATTGACCTCGATGTCGATACCAGCGTCTTTGACGACACGCAATATCGCCATCGTCGAATTGGCTTTAGCGGCATAGCAGATCTTTAACGGGCAACCGATGGCGGCTTCCGCTTTTTTAAGACGAGCGATGTTGTGGCGAATGCGTGATTGGCTAAAGACGAATAGCGGCGTGCCGTATTCGCCAGCCAGTTCAACCGCCGAAACGCCGTCGATGTGAAGCTGGCCGTTGCGAACTTCTAGAAAGTTTTCTATCTCCCAATTTTGAGTCATAAAAAGAGTGAAACAACGGATTGACGCAGATTTACACAGATTTAATTCTTTTTACTTTCTGCGAAAATCCGCGTTAATCAGTGGTTAGATTTTCTTAACGTTTTAGCAGCTGAATTCCAGTGCCGCGCGGATACAGTCCCGGCAGCGAGATCGGTAGGCGGCCTGTAATATCCTGCAATCCAAATAATGCTCGCGCGGAGGCACGCTGCAAACTTGCCATGTCGCCGTATGCGACCATATAGGTTTTCAATTGAGGCAACGCCGATAATATATACGGATTGCCGTATGCGACGCCGATCACATTTTTATTCGCGGCCATTAGATCGCGCAATATCTTGACGCCCTCGTTGGGCAGGCCGACGCTGTTTTTTGCCCCCGTGCGGACACGTCCGTAAAGCGCGGCGATCACGACATCGGCGCTTTTTACAAGCTCGCGGGCATGCGCTATTTGCTCAGTAGTCGAATTGTCTTGAATCAATGCGGACGTAAAACGAATGTCGTTGGCTCTAAGCTCGCGTGAAAGGCTACCGATAGTTGTTTCGCCGTCAAAACCGTTTGAGACTGCAAGCACGCAGATTTTTTTGCCGCGATCGAGCGGTATCGACCCGGCATCGTTGCGCACAAGTGTGATCGCTTTTTCGCCGATCTCATTTGCCAACGCCGTTACATCTTTTGTCGAAACAATTTTATCGATCTGATCGAGGGATGTGATCTTGTTTTTGAATAGTCCGACCTGGTATTTCCAGGCGAGAATCCGTCGAACGGACTCATCAAGACGAGCTTCGGTAACGCGGCCTGATTTGACAGCCTCGATCAAGCCGGTTCGCATGGCCTCAGTGTCAGCCGGTTTTTCCAGAATATCGGCTCCGGCAAGGATGGCTCTAACGCCTGCCTCTTTCTGGTCGAAATACAGCGTCAGGCCACTCATGCCCATCGCGTCGGTCACGATCAAACCCTTAAAATTCAATTCTTTGCGCAATATCTGCGTTTGGACGATGGGCGAAAGCGTCGCGGGTATCGTTGCCTTGAGGTCGATGATTTCGGCACCTTCCTCGGCCTCGA
>JAYUDV010000186.1:0-1745 GCA_043739565.1 Chloracidobacterium sp. | reverse complement strand
TGATGAATTTTCCTTTCAAGACTGCGGTTCCGGTGCAGGACGGCGTTCTTGCGAGATCGAGGAAATTGAGTGCTTAAAGATCAACACGTCAGGGCCACCGACATCAAGCAGCACCGAGAATTTGTCAAAACTTTTGATCCGTCCTGAGACGGTCGAACCCGGCATAAGATGGATTACAACCGAAATCCGCTCCCGACGCGCCGAATTCAAAAATGCGTCTTGTATATTCTGTGCCGCCTGCTTTTCCATAGCTCTTCCTCGTTCTCCGTGCCATACCCCAGGGATGTTATGTCACGGATTATAACAAATTACGATGAGCGAATAAATAACGATTTTAGCCGACGCCTATCTCCGCGAATAACGCCTCTCGGATGGCCGGATCGTCGCCAAAACCGTCGAGCCACGTCACGCCGTTTTCGCGTCGAAACCAGGTCAACTGCCGTTTCGCGTAGTTTCGCACGTCCTGTTTAGACTTTTCGACCGCCGATTCCCGATCACGCTCACCGCGCAGATATTCACAAACACGTCGATAAGCGTGCGACCCTAGAGCATTAGTGCTGTCTTTGATGCCGCCCGCGCGCAATTGTTTCACCTCATCGACGAGGCCGTCGGCAAAATGCTGTTCGGTCCGCTGGTTTATCTTTTCATACAGAAATTCGCGCACTGGATTTAGAACAAAAAGCCGTATTCGCTCCGCAAATTCCGGTGGCTCGGCCCGATTTGGCTGAACATCGGATATTCGTTTTCCCGTCTGAAAATAAACTTCGAGCGCACGCATTGTACGGACATAATCTCGCGGCGGTAGTTTTGACGCTGCCTCGGCATTGACGCGATTTAGTATTTTGTGCAGATATTCGGCTCCTTTTGTGTCGTGGACAACCCGCAGGCGTTCCCGTAATACCTCATCGGTTTTTGGACTCTCAAAAAGCGGCCGCCGCAGCGTCCGAAGATAAAATCCGGTGCCGCCGACCAGTATCGGCACAGCCCCGCGTGCCTCAATCTCGACTATCTTTTCGGCCGCATCGCTCGCCCAATCGGCTGCCGAGTAATTCACATTTGGGTCGATGTAATCGATCAGGTGATGTGGCACACCACGTCTTTCTCGCTCGCTCGGTTTGGCCGTCGCGATCTGTATTCCCCGATAGATCTGTACCGAATCACAATTTATGATCTCGCCACCCACCCGCAAAGCAAGCTCAACGCCGAGTGCGGTTTTGCCCGACGCGGTTGGCCCGGCGATGGCGTAGATCGGATTTTTGTCGGAGTTTTTAGCCACAAATGGACACAAATTAGCACAAATAAATTGATCATTTATTATACCGTTATCCATCTGGTTTTATTTTTGTTCGGTTCTGTATATTATTTGAAATCAGTACCCTAACTAATTGCCTTGTGATCAAAAAATGAAAAAACTAATTGCGTGTCTCACTCTGGTTTCGTTTCAGCTCAGCATTCTCGCCCAGCGGCCGGAAAACTTTATCCAATACGTCAATCCGCTCATCGGCACGCAAAAGATGGGGCATACATATCCCGGTGCGACCGTGCCGTTCGGCTCCGTCCAACTCTCGCCCGATACCGACGAGCAGCCGCATAATGTGGGCGGCAAATACAATCCCGACACTTATAAATACTGTGCGGGTTACCAATACGACGATAAGACGATCGTCGGGTTTTCGCACACGCATTTTAGCGGCACGGGACACTCTGACCTTGGTGATTTTTTGATAATGCCGACGGTTGGCGAT
>JAYUDV010000185.1:0-1747 GCA_043739565.1 Chloracidobacterium sp. | reverse complement strand
GAAACATTATGTTTTGATAGCCGAATTTTGAACGCATACTTGACGACGGCTCGAGAAAGCGGATGCGACGCAAAATTTCGTCGCGGCTGTACGGTGTGGCATACCAGAGCTGATCGCCACGTTCGAGTCCAATGCGATGTGTCAAGACGTCGCGGACCTTCATCTCGCGGGTCACGTATGGATCAAAAAGTTGGAAATCCGGCAGATACTTTGATACCGGGTCGTCCCATTTCAGTTTTCCTTCATCGACCAGCATAGCGATTGATGCGGCGGTAAAGGCCTTTGATGACGAGCCGATAGCAAAGATCGTGTGCTCGTCAACCGGAGCGGTTTTGCCTAGTTCCCGTAAGCCATAACCTTTGGCGTAAACGATCTTGTCGTCCTTTACAACTGCAATGGCCATTCCGGGTACTGCCCAGTCCTTCATCGCTTTGTTGACATGGTCGTCAAAGCCCTGGAAAGGTGCCTGTTGAGCAACGACGATCTGCACGGATCCCACCGAAAACAGCAGGGATAAAATGGCCAGATTGAAAACTAGACGCAATTTCATATTTCTCCTTTTATAAAAAGCGACGGTTGAAGGTAAGAAGCCATTACCCCTCTCCCTTTCAGCCGGTTTTACCTCGACTCAGGTGATACCGGCCCAGCTTTTTTCCGTTCCTCTCGACTCGCTGAAAATCTTGAACGAGATAGCCGGTGTTCATGGCTACGGTGAATGCCCACCGGGTTGATGCACGCCATTGGGCTGCAAGATCACGGTTCTCGCTTTCGATAAAGTTGACGTCCGACGGTATCTCGATAATGGTTTGATCAAACAAAAAACATTCATTTTGATCGTTCCGGGTAGGGCTTTCGTCATCGGCCAGCTCGACAAGCGGTTTGAGCGTATCTGAATCAAACGCAGGATCGACACCCGCGAGCCGCTCCCGCACTCGTCCACTATCAAGTCGCCAAGTTACCCACAAACGATCCGTACCGTTGCCGTGCAAAAAGCTTGCCGCGTCATCACCATAAAAATTGACAAAATACCGGTCTGAAATCACGCCCAACCGGTTAAAGTTGAAATACGCATTTAAACTCTGCAGCGGATCGAACGTCCAGGTCATCTCGTTAATGCCCTGTGCGAGTACAAAGTCCCGCTGTGCAAGCTTGAGCCGGTAGCCAACGTTCAAATTTCGATACGTCGGTAAGACTGCGAGCATATGCGAATGATGTGTTACATGCCCGTCCTCGTAACCGACAAAACCATACGCAAAACCCGCTAAGACGTCTCGATCAAAAGCCCCGATCAACACACCGCCGGACGCCTTTGTGGCGACAAGCTGCGTAAGCGGCACCACGTCGAGATCCGGCAGTCCCCATACTTCCTTTTGGAGAGCTTCGACTGCCCGCATTTCAATCTGTCCGTCAATATCCCGGACGACAATATCAACCACGTTCATGGCTCTAAACCCGGCTCGTAGTTCGTGATAAATGCCACAAATTTCGACACCTCGATCATGTCCTTGCCGATAAATCTTATGCTGTGCGAATCGGTGCGTTCGACGATCGACAAATAGCTCAAAAGTTCCGACGGGCGGTAGTTTTTGAACCGCACATCCAATTGGACCGGTGTCTTGATCTTGTACGGTTTGAAGCTCTTGATACGGCCCATCGCAGTTTTTACTTTCTCGCGGATAAGATCGTAGGCAGCCTCCGGCATCATGGTTTTTGCGGAATGGAAGCCGTAATTCCATTTCACGACCGC
>JAYUDV010000184.1:0-4864 GCA_043739565.1 Chloracidobacterium sp. | reverse complement strand
CTCATAATAATCTTCTCCGCCATACAGTAAATAATTACGGCGAGCAAAAAATTGACTTGGCCTTGGGGGGAAGCATATTATCAAAGCCTATTTAGATTTGTGCTAAACAGAATTGCTCCAACGTGCTTCAAACGATACTCGAAGAAACACGAAGAAGTCTTAAAGAAAATCTAAAGAATTTAGAAAGTTTTTCCAAAGAGGGCGAATGACCGCGTTGGGTCATAAAACAAGATGTGTCTATGAATTCGGCTCTTTCCGCATAGACGCGGCGGAGCGTCAACTGTTGCGGGACAACCAGCCCGTGCCTTTGCCGCCGAAAGTTTTTGACGTTTTGCTGGTGCTGGTCGAGAACAGCGGTCATATAGTCGGAAAAGACGAACTGATGAAAACGGTTTGGAGCGATACCTTTGTCGAGGAAGCCAATCTCACCGTAAATATTTCCGCCTTGAGAAAGGTCTTGACCGCAACTTCTCCTGAGCAGCAATTTATCGAGACGATTCCCAAACGAGGCTACCGCTTTATCGCGCCGGTGAGTGAACCGCAAGACAACATCGTTGACCTGACTACAAGGGAAAACACCGAAACACGCACCATTGCCGAAGAAGATGATGAAACAAGCTCACAAGCCGGGGTCGTGCCGGCCTTTGAGCAGAAATCGCCGCCGGTCAGCAGCGGGACACGGCGCAAGGCGCGATGGAAATTGCAGCTTGCCTTAGGATTGCTGTGCGTGTTGGCGATCGGGTTGGCAATCGCACTCTTCTATTTCCGCTCTGCGAGAGAGGCAAAGCAACTTGAAACAGGTGCCGCGGGCAAACCTGCGCTTAAATCAATTGCCGTGCTGCCTTTCAAGACGCTCGGTTCACAAGATGACGAATATTTGGGAATCGGAATTACGGATGCGTTGATTACACAATTAGGCAACATCAGGCAGATCGCGGTGCGCCCGACTAGCGCCGTACGCAAGTACACAGATGCGGGACAAGACCCTCTGGCAGCCGGACACGAACAAGCTGTGGAAGTCGTGCTGGATGGGCAATTGCAGCGGGACGGCGACCGGATTCGCGTGACCGTGCAGCTAATCCGTGTTCAAGACGGCGCGTCGCTCTGGGCTGCAAAGTTCGATGACCGCTTCACCAACATCTTTGCGGTGGAAGATTCCATTTCACAACAGGTGCTGCGCCAGTTGCCCGTGGAATTGAGCGACGCGGATCAAGCCCGACTCCAAAAGCATGGGCCGGAGAACATTGAGGCATATCAGCTTTATCTAAAAGGCACGTACTTCTGGAATAAATTCACCGAAGATGGAACGAAAAAAGCTATCGAGTATTTTCACCAGGCGATTGAAATAGACCCGAATTACGCGCTCGCTTACGTCGGATTGTCAGATGCCTACAATGTGCAGGGAGCGGTTGGGATCGTGCGTCCGAGAGAAGCCATGCCGAAAGCGGAATGGGCGGCAGAGCGGGCTATCGCGCTCGACGACACACTGGCTGAAGCGCACGCGGCGGCGGCGGCCAATAAACTTTTATTCGATTGGGATTGGGCTGCGGCGGAAAGAGAACTCAGGAGGTCTCTCGAACTCAATCCGAACTCAGCAGAGGCGCATGATTTATACGCATACTATTTCGATGTCACGGGGCGGCTGGACGAAGCGATGTTAGAGATGAAGCGTGCGCAGGAACTGGCGCCCCTCACAGCAAGTATCAACGTGGACATAGCGCTGATTTCCTATCACATGCGCCGGTACGACGCGGCCATAGGACAATACCGCAAGGGCAGTGAGCTTGACCCGGACTTCATTGAAGTTCCCTTTACGCTTGGACAGGCTTACGAGCGAAAGGGAATGTACACGGAAGCCATCGCCGAGTGCCAAAAGGCGATCGCTAAACATGGACGCGATCCGGCTATCGTTTCGGTTCTCGGCTACGCCTACGCAATGTCTGGAAAGCGCAACGAGGCGCAAAAGATCGTCGCCGAGTTGACCGCGCGATGGAAACAAAACTACTTTCCGCCGACTTTTGTTGTGCTCGCTTACACCGGACTCGGAGACAAAGATCAGGCTTTTCATTGGCTCGATATCGCTTACGCGGAGCGCGATTCGCAATTGATCTGGGTGAATGTTGAACCGCAGTTTGAACCGCTTAGCACAGACCCGCGCTTTGCAGAAACTGTGCGGCGCGTCGGGCTGCCATTGTAAAGAAAAATTTTTACCACAAAAAGCAAACTTTTGATGACGAGTATAAAGAATTGCTACGGCTGCACGAGATCGATTTCGATGAACAGTATTTATGGGAGAAATGCGTGTTACAAACGCTCGATTCATTTGTACGTTTCGACTACACTTAACGCTTAGCTCCATGTGTAGCTAGAGTTATAGTCGTGTGATTCGCACACTTAAGAGCAGAAGGCAATTTTGCAGAAACGGAACCGCCTTCGTTATTGAATAGTTTTATCGACGGCCTCAGACTCCCCCTATTGTTTTCCGCTTGACTAGCCAGGTCAACGCGCGTATAACTACTCCCGTAATCCCAAGTATTTCAGTTAATTAAAGAACGAGCGGGCAGTTGTCCTGTGATGCGCCAATTACCGGAATTCTCGTAGGCCAGCATCTAACTTTTTTTGAGGAGACAAAGATTATGAAAAAGATATTTTTTGCATCGATGACGCTTATTATCGCGTCATTCTTTACGGCGTGCGGCGACCAAGGCACCGGAAACGCGGGCAACAAACCGGCCAATAACGCGAATGCCGCGAATGCTAACACGGCCCCTAATACTGCGGCGATCGAAACTGACATCAAAAAAATAATGGCGGACGCCTCTGCGGCGCTTGCTAAAAATGATGCCGACGCAATGGACAAAATTTACAGCGACAATTATATGCTGGTGAATCTTGACGGCTCGGTTCAAACCAGGGCCGAACGGCTTGCTTCGTTAAAGTCGGGAGATACGAAATATGAGTCTTTTTCTTACGATGAAGTAAATATTCGAACCAACCCGGAAGGCACGGGAGCGGTGGTCATCGCCCGAGCGACAATGAAAGGCATGAACAAGGGCAAACCCATAGATGGGACATACCGTGTTACGCAGGTTTACTCAAAGACCAAAGACGGCTGGAAACAAGTAAGCGCACAGGCGACAAAGATCGAAGCAGCCGCCGCACCGGCAAAGCCTGGCGATGCGAAGATGCCTGAGACTAATAAAGCGGCCAACACCACGAAACCTCCGGCACCCGCGCCGGCAAATAAATAAAGCTAAGTAAAAAGGCAAAAGTAAAAAGGCAAAACCGGAATCATCTCCGATTTTGCCTTTTTATCTTTTGGTAAAGATGCTCTCTGAAATTTCCAAGTAACGCCATCTCGTTCACACGCATCGAAGTTTACACATGAGAAATGTTTTCATAATAATTACGACCTTATTTATTATTTCTTGGACGACCCAAGTATCGGCCGTTTTTGCCCAGGGCAAAATTTACGAATTAACCGCTGAGGAGAAGAAGGCGGCTCAGGATATTGGTGACCGTTTTATGCAGCGTTTGGCCGAAACGGGTGACGTAGAACCGCTTATAAAAGAGATGTTTGTTAATGATTTTATGCAGCGCTATGTAAAGGCACGAAAACATGAATTGTCGGCTGGTAAAGAAGCTTCAACGAATATCACTTTTGGTCCGGGAATCGAATATAGTTCAAGTCTCCTTGACAAACCAACGGACGAAGAGTGGCGGCAACTATATGTCTCAATGTTTAATTTTCAGCAATACGGATTCATGGTGGCTTTTAATATGTCAGCTAAATCGCTACTGAATGGTGACGAAATGGATGAGAAAGTTATCGACAATATATTTCCCAAAGGAGTTATGAATATTCTCGATGCCGATCCTATCCTTTGTAATTTGATCCAAGAGAAAAATAACCAAAATATTATCAAAACAATCGACGAATTTCGAAGAGTTAATAAAACCCTTAGCGCCGCAATTAACTTGTTACATTCAGGAAATTACAAGAACAAGGTGAAAATGTTGGATGACGCCAGAAAAGTGCTTAAAACCTTTAAAGAAAAAGCGGCAAAAGAAATGGAACCAAGCCTCGTATTTGCAGATGAAGAAAGCTTTGGTTTTCCGAAAGGAACAAGATTTGTTCGCGTATTTGCGTCAGTGACGCACGTGCTTATAGTTGTTAGATTAGGTGGCGAATACAAAATTGTCGGGGCAGATTTTGTTGCGATAGACTGACAGTTGCGGCAAATATAAAGAAAAAGGCAAACCCGGGGTTAATTCGGATTTTGCCCTTTTTATTACCCTTACTGATGTATCCGTTTCTGCCTAAGCTCCCGCTCCGTGACACTTCTTAAATTTCTTACCCGACCCGCAGTAACACGGCTCGTTTGGCCTCATTTTTGGAGTATCACGGACAAATGGCGTGTGGCGCGCGGCTTCGGCACCGGCGACTTCGGCACCGGCCATTGCACCGGTGAATGCCATTCCGGCGGCTTGGCGGTTGGCACGCTGGCGTTCGAGCCGTTCGAGGCGTTCGATCTCTTCCTGCTCGTCTTTGACGACGATCTCGAGATGCATCAGAGCCTTGGTCGTATTGGTATCGATGCGGTCGAGCATGTCCTGAAACATATCGAACGACTGCTTTTTGTATTCGACAAGCGGGTCTTTTTGGCCGTAGCCTACAAGACCGATGCCCTGTTTGACCTGATCGATCGAGAGCAGGTGATCTTTCCATTGCGAATCGATGATGTTGAGCATGATGTAACGCTCGTAGGCACGAAGCGACTCTTCGCCGGCGATCTTTTCTTTCGCCTCGTAATTAGCGATGGCCTTTCGCCATATCGCATCTTCGATCTCATCGGGCGTCATT
>JAYUDV010000183.1:0-1761 GCA_043739565.1 Chloracidobacterium sp. | reverse complement strand
AAAGTCAAAACAGGCGATATGGTTGGATAGATCAAAGATAATTTACGGTTTTCAAAAAGAACCCTCTGTAAGTGATTTTCTGGCGGGTCTTTGGTTTCGAGATCGTGTCAAAAGTTGTGGAAATAGATTTAGCGTCCTTGTTTGCCGTGGTTTTTTAAGACCGGTTTTTAAAGTGGCATATTGGTTGTGTTTATTGGTTTATCGGGTAGTTTGACCTCCTTTAGTTTTTCTGGGTGGCTGATTCGGCTCCAGCGGTGTTCGCAGCTTTGGAGGACTTTGAACACCAGATGGGTGCCGCTTCTGGCCGTGCGGAATCTCTTTGCGGCGTCTGTTCGTAGACGGACGGTGGCAAAAGGCGATTCGATGACGTTGGTGGTCCGCAGATGTTTCCAATGCTCGGCGGGCATCTCGTAAAATGTCAGAAGCCTTGCCATCGCCGCCTGCAAACATTCGACTGCCTGATAATATCCGACCTGTTTCCAGTTATTTAACAGATTCTTTGCCAATCTCTCGGCCGTTTCCCTCATCCCGGCCGAATAGATCGCACGCAGTCTCAAGACGGCTTCGGCGTGTTCCGGTTTTGGTAGTTTGTTGAGGATGTTCCGCATTTTATGCAGCCAGCAAAGCTGCTCTTTTGTTTGTCGCCACACTTTTGGCAAGGCCGCCCAAAAGCCCAAACCGCCGTCAGCGATGGCTAATGCCGGCTCGTTCAACCCGCGTTTTTTTAAATCCATCAACGCGTTATACCAACTTTCCGCACTCTCCCGAAAGCCTTCGACAAGTGCCAAAAGATGCTTCTTCCCGGTCATATCCACCCCGATTATCACCAGCAAACACCGCTTCTCATCGGCGATTCCAGCTTTTAGATAGATCCCGTCCGCCCATACGTAGACGATTTTCAGGTTTGATAAATCCCGCTTCTGCCAGCTTTCAAACTCCTCTTTGAACTGCTTGTTCAATCGCGAAATCGTCGATGGCGAAAGCGCCGCTTCTTCTCCGACGAGAAATCTTAAGGCAGGCTCGAAATCCCGCGTCGCCAAGCCCTCGACAAACAAACGCGGAAACAGGCAATCCAACCCTTCCGAACGTCTTTTGTACGGCTTGACTAACTGCGATTGATACGGCTCCTGATTATCCGAAACTCGTGGAACCCTCACCTTCAAGCCGCCAACTGTCGTTGAAACCGTTCGCTCCAAATGATGCCCGTTTCGATAACCGCGTAATCCGTTTTTGCCGGTTTTGACATACCTCGGACGCCCCAAGAACTCCCAGACCTCCGCTTCCAACGCCGCCTGAATCATCCTCTGGGCCGCATTTCTGATATATACCTCCATCGAAAACGACGAAAACTCGTCCGTTTCAGTCTCTTCCAAATTGTCAAAAATCAAAACGCCGCTGTTAATTTCGTCGCGTTTCGTATACTCTTTTCTCATAGCGTATCCTCCTTTTCAGGCCTCGGGCCTGTTTAGTTTCTATTCAAAAACAAGGATACGCTATTTTTTTCAACTTTCCATTTCCACAACTTTTGATACTACCTCCCAGCCTTGCTGGAAGTGATAGAAAACGTCTTATCACCGAAGTTAAGTATAGAATCGATTTCCTTTGAATTCTTTCCGGTGGTTACGAGCGTTTTGACTCGAAAAGAACTCGGCGACTGGGCGAGCGCAACCTGTGAAGTTACAACGAATATACAAAGTGTCAATATCGACGAAATAAATTTCATGTTTTTCTCCTAAGTGGGATCAATGGACAGTCAGCAGG
>JAYUDV010000182.1:0-1767 GCA_043739565.1 Chloracidobacterium sp. | reverse complement strand
CGTATTTGGAGGCCTCGATCTCGAGTGGCTCTTCCTCGTCTAAATCGCGGAGTTCGACAAAATCTTTATGCCGGAACATCGCGTTATCATCAAACGTGACCTTGGCGTCGAGGGCGATCAGACGGCTATCTTTGGTGAGCAGAAACGGATTGATCTCGACCAGCGATGCGTCGATCTTTTCGTATGCGTCGTAAAGCGAGAGCATAAATTTCGCGGCCTGATTGATGAGTTCGTTCGGGATGCCAAGACCGAAAGCGAGTTTTCGTGCCTGAAAACCGCGAAGTCCGACCGACGGATCAATCGTCTCTTTCAATATCAATTCGGGCGTCTCTTGGGCGACCTTTTCTATGTCCATGCCGCCTTCGGATGACGCCATAAAGACGTTGCGGCCCGTTACACGGTCGAGCGTGATGCCGAGGTAAAATTCCTTGTCGATCGGCAGGCCTTCCTCGACCAGTAGAGTCTTAACCACGCGGCCCTCGGGGCCGGTTTGGTGTGTGACAAGCGTCATTCCTAGCATCGCCGACGCGATCTCGCGAGCCTCAACCGGCGATCTGGCAAGCTTAACGCCGCCGCCTTTACCGCGGCCACCGGCGTGGATCTGTGCCTTTACGACAACAACATCGGTGCCGAGTTCTTTAGCCGCTGCTTCTGCTTCGTCGGGCGTACGTGCGACGATGCCGCGTGGCACCGGAACGCCGTATTCTTTGAGAATGGCTTTGCCTTGATATTCGTGGATCTTCATAGATATTTGAAAACTTGAGTTTAGCCTATCGCGTTTGCATAAATCAAAAGCCGGACACTTGCCCGGCCTTTGAGTCAGAAAAGGGCAGATGCTTATTCGTTGGTCGTCTTGATATTGATACCGATCAATTTCCAGTTACCGTCTTCCTTGGTGTATTTGAGCTCGAAGTTCGCCCTTTGTGGCTTGGTCGGGTAATAGCCTTTTAACACGAGGGCATCGAGGTCAGAGACTTTCTCGATCGACGGAGCCGGCGAGAATGTCGCATCCAGCGGAGAAACTGCCTTTTTGAAATTATAATTTTCCTTGTTATCAACGAAGGATTTGAATGCCGTTTTCATTTCGTCTGCAGACGAATCTTCCTGCCAGACCTTTGCAACAGTCCGGTTAAAATCCGTAAAGTCGCCTAATTGGACGGCATCGCTAAAATCCATGAATGTAGTCTTTATCAGCGTCTGGAGCCGGTCGTTACTGGGAATATCTGGTTTTGAAATGTCTGATTTTGAATCAGATTTTTGATCCGGTTTAGAGTCCGATTTAGAGTCGGAACCGCCGTCCTTTTTGAAAATAATGCCGTCGATCGTCATTTCGCCATTTTGAGGAGCTTTGTCAATCTTCATTGGCGAACCCATGCCCAAAAGGGCGATCCTGAGTGTTTTTTCCTTTTCGCTGACCTTCGCCGAGCCTCCTGAGACGGATGTTCCGCCGATCTTATAATCGGCACTGCCGTCAGCACGTATGGTGATGAATGAACCGTCCTTCGCGGTCCATGCCCCGAAAAATTCCGGGCCGGCTTGTTTCTCATCGGCGGCATTATTGCCTCCGCCACAGGCAAGGCCGATAGCGAGAAGAGCGGTAATCGCCAGGATGAGCGAGACCCTGGAATTTCGTCCGAACAATGCTCTATTTATCAAAGATTTCACAGCGTCACCTTCCTATTGAGATTTATCAACCAACTTCAAAAGCGTACGGATCGCAACCGCGGTCGGGCCTTTTGCCTGATGCGGTTTCGCGGTGTCATTCCA
>JAYUDV010000181.1:0-11998 GCA_043739565.1 Chloracidobacterium sp. | reverse complement strand
ATATTTTCGAGAATCCATGGGATTTCCGCTTCAGCCGCGTGAAAGTTTCCCTTCAAAGCTAAAAATAAGGCTTTGCGGAGTCTCACCACAGGATCATTAGGGTCTTTCGCTAATCCCTGTTCGAGCAGCGGCTGGGCGTCGCTCAACATATTCTTATCAAGATAGTATTTGAGGCCGGGATCGCGATTAAAGAATCGCTGCTCCGCCGCCAACCCCTCGTCTATCCTGCCGGCCAGAGCCTTACTATTGATTATCTCTCCTTTGACGTTCTCGCTCGTCGGATCTATCTCTAATGCTCTTTGCATCTTTCTGCTGGCTTGATCTTCAAGTCCGATGTGCCAATAGAGAACACCCAATTCCAAATTGCCGATGCTTGGATTAAGCTGCTGCGCTAATAACAATTCATGAATTGCGGCTTCAGTCTGAAATCCTTCATAGGCACTCCAGAGTATTAAATGGCGCGCCAAATGCGTCTCTGCAAGCTGCGGGTCAAGTGCCTCCGCCTGACTCATTTCTTGTCTTGCGTGCTCTACCCAAATGGGATCGAGTTCGATAAAAATAGCCATCCAAGCGTAAGCATAAGCGAGTTGCGCATGCGCCAGCGCATATTGTGGATCAGCGCTGATAGCTTGTTTGAATAACGCGATTGTAGCTTCCATCTGCGGTTTAGCGTTGTCGCCCGAGCCGCGTTGATCGAGGCTATATATTCCTTTCACATAGTATTCGTAAGCGATGGGGTTCGACGTGTACCGCTTTGTGAGGCGCGCCTGCTGCGACGGATTGAGTTGGAGCTGCAAACGAGATGCAACCTGCTGCGCCACAGTATCCTGAATCGTGAAGATGTCGGTAGCGCTCATATCGAAATTGTCAGACCATAAAGACGCGCCATCGCTGGTGCGAAGCAAATTGACGCTTACGCGCAAACGGTCATCAGCGCGCTGAACGCTGCCCTCAAGCACTGCGTCGGCGTTTAACTGCCGCGCGGCGGTGAGCGCGTCTGTTTCCTCGTTAAGATAACGGCGCACGGCGCTCGTCGGGCGCACGAGCAACTGGCCCGTCTGATTCATTCTCCTGATAACCGCATCCGCGATGCCCAACCCCAGATAATTTTCCCCAGCATCGAACGATTTTAGCGGCAGCACGGCTATCGATTTTATCTCGGGATGGTTCGAAACTACGGGAGTCATTTGCGAAACGAAGTAAACCAAGGCGACGCTTGCCAGGACAAGCATCGGGATCACCGCGGCAACCGGGGCATACTGCATAACGCGCTTGCGTGGAGCGGTTTCCTTTGCTTCGGCGCGGTCGTGTACCGCTCGCTGTAACCCTTTCAGATCGTCAAGAACCTCTTGGGCCGATTGGTAGCGGCTCGCCGTGTCACGTTCAAGGCATCGCCTTACGACCTGATAAAGCTCCTTGAGAGATTTACTCTTCTCCTGCTCCGGATTCTCCCCCACAAGGTCATCGTCCGCGTCGCTATCCGGCACATGACCCGTCAACGCTTCGTAAAGAACGATGCCAAAGCTCCACAGATCCGACCGTGCATCAACCGGCTGCCCCCGAAGCTGCTCGGGTGACATATACTTCGGCGTGCCGGCGGCGAGAGAGCTGTTATTTTCACTAACCGCCGTGAACCCGGTTCCGCCGTCCCGCGTATCGGCCAACTTGGCAATACCAAAATCGAGAACCTTAACAAGGCCGTCGCGGCGAATCATTATGTTTTCCGGCTTTATATCACGATGTATAATTCCGGCTGCATGCGCTTCCGCAAGGGCCGCTGCAACTTGCGCGCTTACCTCTATTGCCTCCGCGGGTTTCATCGGGTTCCCCGCGATCCGGTGCCGGAGGGTGACACCGTCAACAAATTCAGTGGTGATAAAATCGATGGAATCAATCTGCCCGATCTCGTGGATGGTCAGGATGTTTGGGTGATTTAGAGCAGAAACTACTTGCGCCTCCCGGCGGAAGCGGCCGGCAGCGGCAGACCGGTCGGAGAATCCCGATGGCAGGATTTTTAGGGCGACTTTGCGACCAAGCTCGTTGTCCTGGGCAAGATAGACCGTACCCATGCCGCCGCGTCCCAATTCCCGAATGACCTCATAGTGCCCGAGCCTCTGCCCCGGTGTAAGCTCCGGGGCAGGTTCCTCGATGGGCAATGTCTCCATTACCTGCAAATAGGCCGGCGTCTCGATGAAATCTCCGATGCTCTCGTTAATCGCCAGTAGCGCGCCAACCTCTTCCCTTAAAGACGCGTTGTCACCACACTTTTCGGCCACAAAACGCGCGCGTTTTTCCCGCTCGGTCTCCAGAGACTGCTGAACAATCGTCTTAATCTGTTGCCATTGCTCGGACGTCATTGCGAACTTGGACCGGTATATGGAAACACGCGACGGGCCGACGAGATTACTTGCTCAAAGTCAGCACAGCGCAAAAAAAGTTCCGTTCCATTTACTAATGCGTAGAAAACAACCTCTATCAGACCATATTTCCTCGACCGCTTATCTGTCGGTAATCTCACGGTGGAGCCAGAGCCTGGCCGTCGTCCATTCCCGTTTGACGGTCATCGGTGAAGTTTTCAACGCACGGGCCGTTTCTTCAATAGTCAATCCCGTAAAATACCGTAGCTCGACTATACGGGCAGCGAATGGGTCGATCTCGGCAAGCTTGGTGAGCGCTTCGTCAAGAATAAGCAGATCTTCGTTGCATTCGCTCTTGACGCCGAGGCTGTCGTCGAGCGTCACAACCACCGCCCCGCCGCCGCGCTTTGCGGCACAGGAGCGGCGAGCGTGGTCGATTAGGATCTTGCGCATCAGATTGGCGGAGATCGCGAAGAACTGTTCGCGATTCTGCCATTCCAATCCCTGCGCCTTTACGATACGCAAGTACGCTTCGTGAACTAGTGCTGTAGCCTGTAACGTGTGTCCCGACGACTCACGCCGTAGATAGCCGTCCGCTATCCGGCGCAACTCCGTGTAGACAATGGGCAGCAGCTTATCGAGGGCCGTATCATCACCGTCGTTCCACCGGTGGAGAAGTTCGGTTACCTCTCCCGGCGGCTGAGGTTGGTTTTTGCTATCGTCAGGTTCGGTCACGGAAAGTTCCTTCGCAAAGGCTAAACGTTTGGAACCATATTAGTTTATTCCAGATTACGCATTAGAAAAAATGGAACGGAGACCGAACTGTTCGCGTGTCCCTGAAAGGGACGGATGAAATAGCGTGGGGTAAGGCCGCGAGGCCGCAACCCCACGATGGCGGCACGGTGTCGATCCGCTCCCTGAAAGGGAGCAATGACGGCCATTTGTCCCTTTCAGGGACAGGGATTGTCGGTGCGGCGCCCGCGTCGGGATTCTCCCGACGCTATTGCCTTTGTCCCTTTCAGGGACGGAGCCGAACAGGACTATTTCCGCTAAACCAAAATCCTATTGCGTAATCCGGGTTTATCTCACTTTTTGAAGCAATAAATTCCTAAGCTTCACCAACGGGGACTTGGTCACTCAAAAAAAAGAATTTCCTTTTCTGGTCTGATTTCCGCCGCTCCTCCGCATTACTAGTTGAAAGAACAAATTTCAAAAATCTGACGGAACAGCAAACTAGTGCGGCTCAGACATATCAACAAAGAAGGAAGGACTATTATGAACCACTCAATCACTCGAAGAAATCTCGCTGTAGCATTAACGTTTTCAGCCTTATTGTTTTTGACGCTGTCACCCGCACGGGCGCAGCAATACTCCGCGTGGTCGGCGCCGCAAAATCTCGGCGCAACCATCAACACAACTGCAGCCGAAAGCCTTCCGTTTATCGCGCCGGACAATCTGAATCTTTTCTTCGGTTCCGACAGAGCCGGAGGCTCAGGTCTGACGGACATATACGTTTCCACTCGTGCAAGTGCCAACGCGCCGTGGGGCACGCCGGTAAATCTCGGCACTAACGTCAACAGTTCCAGCGTAGAATCTGGCCCGACTATAACTGCTGACGGACTTAATCTGTTTTTCTATAGCAACCGTGCGGGCGGCTGCGGCAGCGACGATATTTATGTTTCGCACCGTTTGAATAACCAGAGCGGATGGGAACCGGCAATCAATCTGGGTTGTCAGTTTAACAGCCCGCAGAGCGATATGGTTACTTCCTTTTTCACGGATAACAACGAAACGACTTATCTCTATTTCTGCACCGACCGACCGGGCGGTCCGGGTTCGATGGATATTTACGTCAGCACTCTACAGCCGAACGGGGCGTTTGGCACGCCTGTTTTGGTTGAAGGATTAAACACTGCGTCACTTGACCACCGCCCGAATATCCGCCGCGACGGATTGGAAATTTTCTTTGAATCAAACCGTCCGGACACATTGGGCGGGACCGATTTATACAGTTCGACACGCGAAACTACTTCTTCGGCATGGTCAACTCCGGTAAACTTAGGCGCAACCGTCAACAGCGTGTCAAACGAAGGTCGCCCGTCGCGCTCGTTTGACGGGCGCGAGCTTTACTTTCAGTCAAACCGTCCGGGCGGTTTCGGCGGTGCTGATATTTATGTAACGAGGCGCAGCACATTGACGCCGCCGGTGCAAGGTTTTGAAGGTGATGTTGCGGATCGGTTTACTGGCGACGGCATGCTGCTTGCGAATGATGTGACATTGATCCGGCAGTTTGTGGTTGGAAATCTCATTCCCAATCCGTTGTTCAATGAGTTTCAGCGGGCAGATTCGTCGCCGAGCGCCACTGGTGGCGACGGACAACTCGATGCGACGGATATCGTCCAGGAAAGAAGATATGTCGCCGGACTCGATACTCCGCAACCGGGGGGCGGGCCGCTAACGGCAACAGGTTCGCCGCTCACGTTCCTGACGAATCAGGATTTGGGAAATATATTTGAATCGATGCGAACCCTGCGAATCCGGTCGGTATCGGCATCTGCCGGAAGCCGGGTTTCCGTCCCGATCGAGTTGGATGCGTCCGGCGATGAGGTTGCCGCAAGTTTCACCTTGAATTTCGACCCGACAAAGCTCAGCAATCCGGTGTTGACACTCAGTGCGGGAGCATCGGCTGACACAACCCTGACCGTCAACACAGCCGTCAATGGGCGCGTGATGGTGCTGGTGGACGCAGGCAGTGCGTTGTCTAAACAGCTTGTCAACATCACCTTTGATGTCGCACCCAACACATCACCCGGCGCAACCTATGTACGTTTTGCCAACGACCCGACACCGGCCAGCATTTCAGACGCCGCCGGGCAACGGCTTGCGGCAAGTTACGAGGACGGCACGGTGACTATCACGGGCCCGAACACCACCGGTGTTGAAGTTTCAGGTAGAGTCCTGACACCGGACGAACGCGGGCTGCGTAACGCCCGCGTGACGATCACCGATCAAAACGGCGTGACCCGAACCGTCACGACCAGCTCGTTTGGTTTCTACTCGTTCGAGGATGTCGAAGCCGGACAGTCGTATTTCATAGGTGTTTCGTCCCGGCGTTACCGCTTTGCATCACGTGTCGTGAATGTCTCTGACACTCTCGCCGATGTTGACTTTGTCGGACAGGAGTGACACATGAACTATGAACGGTGAGTGATGAGTGATTAATATATTGCTCATCACTTATCACCATCGGACTCGTCGCCATCTATCAACAAACAACCGCAACAACATCGCCGATCCGAACAACGTTCCCCGGGTTTTCCGCTATCAGATTCTGCCCGAACAGGACAGCCGTTTCGCCCACGCCGAGCGATTTGAGCCGGTCGGGCATGACATTCTTTGCCATTCTATACGAAGCCAGTGTTTTGAGTGGCTCTTTTCCACCAAATTCACCTCTTGCCTGATCGACCGTCGTTATGACGCAGCGTTCGCATGGCTTGGTCGAGCGAAATTCCGCTTCACCGATACGAATATTCTGCCAATAGTCTTCCGCATAGGCATCCGAACCCGAAACGACGATATTCGGACGAAAGCGGTTCATCGGCAGCGGTTCGGCAAGCCGCGAATTGAGGTCCGCGAGCGAAGCCTCGCTTAATACCATCAGCGGATAGCCGTCGGCAAAGCTCACGACATCATCGTTTTTATTAAATCGCTCGTTAACGTTACGCCGCGAATCGTCCGGCATATAAACAAGCTGGCAACCCGTTCCAAGCACGTCGCTAAACCATTCGTTTAGCGCTCCGCCGTAAACCTCGCCTTCGCAGGCACTTTGCCAGATCGTGACTTGCTGTTTATTGCCGGTATCAGGCTCAAATGGAATAAACGCCTCGCCAAACCTGTCCGCCGCCGCGCCAAGGCCGCCGTCCTCGATCCAGACCGAAACGCACGCCATTTGCGGAAACTCACGCTGCGTCATAAACATGCCGTCATTGTCCGTCAGCATCCAGCGCCGGTCGTATTGCAGCCCGCGTTCCTCGACCTTCGCCGAATCGACGCTAATTCCCCTTAGCGATTTGATCGGGTAAATGTTTATTTCCGAAATATGCATAAGAATTAAGATTTTTTACCACAGAGATCACAGAGAACACGGAGGCAAGAAAAACCGATTTTAATTTTCTGTGATCTCTGTAGTGAATATCCACCTAAACTTGATAATGTCATTGTCAGATTTTCTGCCAACCACTAGTAATGCTTGACACCCATCTCTCAAACCGCATATACTAGCACTCATTGATATAGAGTGCTAAAAAGGGTGTTTTTCACCTTTTTAGCAAAGAGTTATTTTAGATAGTTTTTTATTAATTCCAAAGGAGTAAAACAGTTATGGCTACAAACATTACACCACTACACGATCGCGTCATTATCAAACGCATCGAGGACAACGTTAACCAGACCGCCGGCGGACTATATATCCCCGATACGGCTAAGGAAAAACCGCAAGAGGGCGAGGTTATCGCCGCCGGTTTAGGCAAATATAAAGAGGACGGCACGCGTCAGGCTCTCGACGTCAAGGCAGGCGACCGCGTGCTTTTTGGCAAATACAGCGGATCAGAAATCAAGCTTGACGGTGACGAATTCATCATCATGCGCGAAGACGAGATCCTCGGCATCATCTCAAGGGCAGGCGCAGCCGCCTAGTTGCGAAGTGCCAGAGTTACGGAGTTGCAGAGTTAAATCTCTGAATTCCTAAAACTCTGTAACTCGGTAAACTCTGCAACTTTTTTTACGACGAAGGAGAAAAACACATCATGGCTAAACAAGTAGTACACGGAGAAGACTCACGCGCCGCGATTTTACGCGGTGTTAATCAGCTCGCGGACGCAGTGAAAGTTACACTGGGACCGAAAGGGCGCAATGTTGTTATTGACAAAAAATTCGGTTCGCCAACGATAACCAAAGACGGTGTCACGGTCGCAAAAGAGATCGAATTAAAAGACACGCTCGAAAATATGGGCGCGCAGATGGTTCGCGAAGTCGCCAGCAAAACGAGCGATGTTGCCGGTGACGGCACGACGACCGCAACGGTCCTTGCACAGGCGATTTTCAAAGAAGGCGTCCGTACGGTTGCCGCCGGTGCAAATCCGATGGCTCTCAAACGCGGCATCGAAAAGGCAGTTGCGGTTGTGGTTGCTGAGGTCGCTCGTCTCGCAAAGCCGGTTTCCGGTGAGATGATCGCACAGGTCGGCACGGTTTCGGCCAACGGCGACAAGACGATCGGCACGATCATTGCCGAGGCGATGGACAAGGTCGGCAAAGACGGCGTTATCACCGTCGAAGAGTCGAAAACGATGGACACGCTGCTCGAGGTTGTCGAGGGAATGCAGTTTGACCGCGGCTATCTTTCGCCGTACTTCGTCACCGACGCCGACCGCATGGAAGCCGTTCTCGAAGAGCCGTACATCCTGATTCACGAGAAAAAAATCTCGAATATGCGTGATTTGCTGCCGATTTTGGAGCAGGTTGCCAAGATGGGCCGTCCGATGGTCATCATCGCGGAGGATGTGGATGGTGAAGCACTTGCCACTTTGGTTGTGAATAAGTTGCGTGGAACCCTGAACGTCGCTGCTGTTAAAGCACCCGGCTTCGGCGACCGCCGCAAGGCAATGCTCGAAGACATCGCGGTCCTCACGGGCGGCAAGGTCATTAGCGAAGATCTCGGCATCAAGCTCGAGACCATCACCATCGAAGACCTCGGTAAAGCCAAAAAGGTAACGATCGACAAGGAAAACACGACGCTCGTCGAAGGCGCAGGCTCCGGCGAAGCGATTGACGGCCGTATCAAGACGATCCGCAATCAAATCGAGGACACAACCTCGGACTACGATAAGGAAAAATTGCAGGAACGCCTTGCCAAATTGGTCGGCGGTGTCGCGGTTATCAAGGTCGGTGCCGCAACCGAGATCGAGATGAAGGAGAAAAAGGCCCGCGTCGAAGATGCTATGAATGCAACGCGTGCTGCTGTCGAAGAAGGTATCGTGGCCGGCGGCGGAGTCGCCCTGGTCCGTGCCGGCAAGGTCCTCGACAACTTCCAGACGGACGGTGACGACGCGGATGAACAGATTGGCGTCCGGATCATCAGACGTGCCCTCGAAGAGCCGCTTCGCCAGATCGCACAAAATGCCGGTAAAGAAGGCGCCGTGATCGTCGAAAAGGTCCTCGCCAGCAACGAAGAAAGCTACGGCTTTAACGCCGCGACCGAGAAGTTCGAAGACCTCGTCGCAGCCGGTGTCATCGATCCGGCCAAAGTCACCCGTTACGCTCTCCAAAACGCAGCCTCGATCGCCGGCCTAATGCTGACGACTGAAGCCATGATCGCAGATGCCCCCGACGACAAGGGCGACGGCGGAATGGGCGGCATGGGCGGCGGCGGCATGGGCGGCATGGGTATGGGAATGTAAGCTAAATGATGAATGCAGAATTCAGAATGGAAAATTCCTTGCCTTCATTCTGCATTCATCACTTTGCATTCTGCATTTGAAAAGGCTTCGTCTAGCAATAGGCGAAGCCTTTCAAATTTAGGCTGGTTCGATGTATAAATATCATACCGATGAAATCCAGAGTTTACATTGAAACATCGATCCCTAGCTTCTACCACGAAGTCCGCACCGAGCCTGACATGATAGCTCGCCGCGAATGGACGCGTAAGTTCTGGGATTCTGCGGGAGACGAGTACACGTTGCTCACGAGCGTGGCCGTGTTGGAAGAGCTGGAGCGAGGAGACTTTCCGAATAAGCGGGCAGCACTTGACCTTGTCAACGATTTACAGCTTCTTCCCAACACCGAAGAGATAGACCTTATCGTCGATGCGTATATTCGACGAATGGTTATGCCCGCCGACCCTGGCGGAGATGCCCGACACTTGGCTCTTGCGTCCTTTCACAAATGCGATTTCCTTTTAACCTGGAACTGCAAACATCTCGCAAATGCAAACAAATTCGGTCACATTCGTAAGGTTAATGGTATTCTGGGATTGTACGTTCCGTTACTTGTGACGCCAATGGAATTGTTAGGAGATTTGTATGAAGCGTGAAGAAGATCCGGGCATCGCATGGATAAGAGATGTTCGCCATAAAATATCGGCCGAATTCGAGCACGACCCTAAAAAGTTAGGCGATCACCTTCGCGAATTAGAAAAAAAATACGCCGACCGCCTCGAACCGATGACGACCCGCGACAAAACCGCCGAGGTTGTGACAAAATGACCGGCATAATGCTACGGAACATTGTCCATTTTCCATTCTCCACTTTCCATTTTAAGGTCGTGGGCGGCATGGGCGGCGTGAGTTTCTGATTTTAGGTTGTATGGGATGGTAGACATCCAAGATTAATTGCTTCTGAAGACATCAAATTCCTTATGACTGTTCTCTCTCCCTTACCCACTTTTTACTCGGATTGCTGGTTCAAAAGTCGGTTGGAGGCACGATGGGCCGTTTTTTTTGACGCACTCAACATCGGTTGGGAGTACGAAGCCGAGGGCTATGATACTGGTCCACTTGGTTGGTATTTGCCGGATTTTTGGCTTCCCGATTATGATCTATACATAGAGGTGAAACCCCAAAATCATTTAACCGACGAAGAATTTGCAATAACGGTCGTAAAAGTCAATCAGCTCAGAAACGGCGATCAAAACGCACTCCTAATTTGTGGCTCTCCGGGAAAGGATAATTACGTCGTTGCCGACTACTTCGATTCCGACACCGAAGAAATCTTCGCTCTTGACCCAGTGTGCGACTGCTTAGTATTAGTTGGTCAAGCAACTCCCCAAACTCAGCTTCGTCGAAACCCATGCGGCATGCCTGAATGTTGTAGCGAGTCTGCTACCCATCCGCATTACGGCCTCGACCATTCCTACGCTCAAGCCCGCTCGTACATGTTTAGTGCTGGCCCTTCCTCGTCGCGACCAGTCCGCTGAAGAAAGGATCGGGGTCAAGCCTGCGATTCTGGAGTCCGCGGAGCGGAAGGCATATTTTTCGCCCTCAGTGCGAACAGTAGGGTTCGGCTAGCCACGGAAAAAACATAGCTATGGGCTGGATCACCGCTTGATTTTATGGATGGAGAGGCCTATCTTTGAATCTTCGAGTTACTCAGGTGTTAGCGTCGGCCACCAGCTTCGAGAATTGCGCGAGGTTGTTGAGGAGAAACTGCTATGGTTGGCTTTATGCAGATAATGATTTATCTGCTTTGTATTTACTTAGTATTTAAGGGTGTCGAAATATTCCAAATTGCCTTAGTCAGTCCTCGCGATGATCAGCGACGAAAACTTGGCATGTTTATAGGGGTCGCAATGCTAATTAGCTCGTTCATTGCGGGAGCAATAGCCCTTTACTTGACGGAGTCGATGGCAGGGCAAATGCAAAGGACTCTTGAGCGATCGCCATCACTCTATCCGTAATCGTAATTTAGAAATCAGTGTTGAATCTTAATGAGGACAATATGGGAGAGTTGGGGTCCCGGTGGGCCTGCACTAGCTGTTTCCACTCCAACGATAGCGCTGATCCGTTCTGCGGAGCTTGTCGCTTGCCTCGAAATTCGAAAAGTAATCAGACTACGTCAGACACGCCCTCTGGGATGGAACTTACCTCTGCCATCACGGTAACTTTGGTCGCATTATTTCTGTCTGGGTTGCTACTAGTTGCAGTCTCGCTTTTTGGCGGTAAAATGGTTTCAATCGTGACGAATGCTTACGCGAAGCTGTCGAGCACTCCACGTCCTGAAGCGAATCCGGTTCCGACCATAGAGATGTCTTCGAGTTCGAACACGTCTGTAAGATTTCAACCAACAGTGCCTTTATTGCGTGAAGTTGAGCCAACCCCTTCTGTTCCCAGTCTCAAGATTCCAGAAATATCAGCGTTCGATCGACCTTCAATTAAACCCGCTGTGCGTTCCACCGCCACTGTAATTTCCGAAAATGCCAACTTGAGAGTGGGTCCGTCCATGACTGGTGAACTAATCATGACAATTCCGCAGGGATCGTCCGTTAAGATCCTACGTCAAACGGGGCCGTGGTTTCGGGTGTCGTTTGGCTCTACAAAAGGGTGGTTGCATGGAAATACGATCGAATTTGAGTTGGACGAGTCTCCAAATGTTTATTAATAGGGAGAATTGGGATCAGGCTGCGATTCTCCCTTTCTTGAGTCCGCAAAGCGGACGACATATTTGTAGCCCCATGTGAAGCATCAGCGGACGTGGGGCCCGCGTTCATTAAAGGACCGGAGCGTGTGAAACACGCGGCATAATGCCACCGTCTTCGGAGGTTCCGGTCGATATATGACGACGATCCCAACGTCTTGCGACGTGGGCTACAAATATTTCACCGCCTTCGGCGGTTCGATGCCACTGGTAAGGTCGGACATCTTGGCGGCTTTGCCGCCGTCTTGGCCCGCGCACGGGAACGGCGGCTTAGCCGCGATGAATTTATTAAACTACCGGAAAGGCAGAGCCTTTTCGCACATCGATGGGCATAGCCCGATGAATTGCCACGCTCTTTAGAGTCTGTGTCAAAACTCCTGTTGAAAAATATAACATGAAAGAGTTTTTGGGAAGGATGGGAAAGAGTAAAATGAGGAGGGAGAGATAAACGGGAC
>JAYUDV010000180.1:0-12019 GCA_043739565.1 Chloracidobacterium sp. | reverse complement strand
CGGAGACTTTTCTAATCTCGATATTTCGAAACTGTTGGCCCTTCAGGGCGGGCGCGTGATCCCGGTCGAGGGCCAAACTACGGGGCGCGTCGATCTTACATTTAACGGTACGAATTTTCGCTCGGCGAGCGGCACATTGACCGCCGATATTACCGCAAACGCCGGTACGGCGGAGCGCGGCCTGATACCGGTTAACGGGCAGATAAAACTTACCGGCACTAACGGCCTGTTCAATGTGGATCTCGCGAATTTGAATACGGAAAAAAGTAAATTGAGCGCGACCGGGCGGTTTGACCTAAAGGATGAAAATTCCAATCTTGCTCTTGCTCTGAGATCAACCGACGCCTCCGAGGTCGACCGGATCATTCGCGTACTCGGCGTTTCTACGGACCTCGAACATCAGCTTGATTCGATGCAGGTTCATTTCGCGGGAAATCTGAATTTCGACGGCAATGTTACGGGCAATTTATCCGATCCGACTGTCGAGGGCCGCGCGTCGCTTGATTCGCTATCAATGCGCGGGCGCGAGCTCGGCAGTGTTTCGACCGATATTTTTGTCTCGCCTCTTGGAGTTGATTTAAAAAATGGCAAATTGCAGGAGCGAAACGGAGGCAACGCTTTATTTACGGTAAATATTCCCAGTAACGGAAGCAACAATATCGCCGTGAATGCAACCTTGTCCGGTGTCAACGCCGGCAACCTGTTCGCCGCATTGCCCATCGAGCTTCCCGAGCGGATCCGGGATCTGGACGGCAGCACGACAGGGACGGTGGATATCACAGGGCTCCCTAATAACGCAAAAGGCGAGGTCAACCTTTCAGCCGCAAAGGGCACGATCGCCAGCCAACACTTTGATAATCTCGTGGTCAAGGCCGTCTTTAACGGCACACTGATCGATCTACAGCGCGGCGAAATGCAAATCGGGGCCGGGCGGCTTACAGTCAGCGGCAACTATGACCGGTCGACCACCGCATTCAATTTGGACCTTAACGGCAAAACCATTCCGGTGCCTCTTCTGGTGGCTTTGATGCCAAAAAACGAGAATATCCCGGTAATAAGCGGAGATGTGGATTTTACCGCGAAAGCCACGGGCGTGTATGACAGGGCACCGACGTATAACGTGAATTTCAGCGGTGCCTCACCCAACGTGATCGTGGGCGAAAATACGATCGGAGCGGTGACATTTAAGGGAAATACCGTTAATCAAATGTTGACTGCGGACTTAACGGCCGCTCTCGACGGGCATCCGCAGGCGATCAATGCATCGGTCAATTTTGGCGACGAAAATCTGCCTTTCAAGGTTGCGACGGATTTCAATCAGAGCCCGATCGCACCATTCCTTGCGTTTATTCCTCAAGTAAAGAATTTACCGGTCACAGGAACCGGAACCGGCCGGGTAGAATTTGGCGGAAATCTGACGCAATTGGACGACAAGGGAAACCGTGGTTATACGGCCGCCAATCTGAGCGGCACGGCTCAGTTTTCGCAGCTTTCGCTCCAGATCCAGGACACGCCGCTCGCTGCGGCTGAGCCGATCCTGATCAGGTTTAACACAAAAGAAATTGTTTTTGAAAAAGCGAGGTTCGCCGGCGGCGGTTCGAATATGACGATCGCCGGTACCAAGGCGCTGACGGATGACGGCATTAATAATCTCTCGATCGACGGGCGAGTAAATCTAACCCTCGCCAACCTGGCGACGAAAGACACCTTCTTTTCGGGTTTTGCCGATGCGTCGATCCGGCTGTCCGGGCCGAATGCGACCGCGCGCCTTTCGGGTACGGCCAATGTGGTGAACGGTTCGGTCGCAACATTTGTCGGGTCGGACAGATTTACCTTTGACCGCGTTAAAGCGAGGGTCATATTTACGACAAATCAAGTCGAGATCGAAGAGGCGACCGGTTACCTCGGCGGCGGTAAATTCGTGGCAACTGGCGGCGGCTTTCTGGACGGCCTCGCGATCAGGGTTTTTCGCGTTTCGCTGGATGGCAACAACGTCACTGTTCCGCTGCCAAGGGATTTTATTACGACCGGTGATGCAAAGCTGGAGATAACGGGTACGCGTGACACGCCCGCCGATAACCTACAGCTCACCATCGGCGGGCGCGTACTTGCGCGGCGAAGCCTCTACTCAAAGGATATAGATCTCGCCAATGTCGTGGGCGGCAGACGCGATGCCACGCTTGCGTCCGGCAGCGGCTCGGTCAACGCCCCGCGATTTGACGGTTTGATAATAGAGGGCCGCGACGCTCTTATTGTTAGAAATAATGTTGCCGACCTTACCGCATCGGTTTCGCTTGTTTTGTCGGGAGATGCGTCGGACCCGCGCCTGTCGGGCCGCATCACCGCAAATAGTGGAACGATACTCTTTCGCAAGGACCGGTATGACGTGCAGCGTGCCGTTTTGGAATTTCCGCCCGGCACCGCGATCGAGCCGATCATCAATCTACAGGCCGAGACCGAGATCGCCGGGTATCAGGTATTTGTTAATCTGGCCGGGCCGCTAAAAGATTCCGAGCAGCTTTCGGCGACCGTACGCTCTAGTCCGGCGTTGCCGCAAGCGGATGTTGTCTCATTGATAACAACGGGTAATCTCGCAAATTCGGCGGGCGGCATTCCGACCCTTGCTCAAACGGGCATCAATACGGCGGCCGAGATACTGACCGATACGATCATCAATAACCCGGCACGCAAGGCGACGGATAAGCTGTTTGGGCTGAATGTATTTGAGATCGATCCGATCATCTCTGGCCAGCAGTTAAACCCGACCGCGAGGCTGACGGTTGGGCGGCAGATCAACAACAATTTGCGAGTGACCTATTCCACAAATCTCTCGCAGGACCAGAATCAGGTTCTAGCCCTCGAGTACCGCCTCTCAAATAAGCTTTCATTTGTTGCTCAATATGAGCAGCGGGCCTTGAACAACGTCACGCGAACACGCGACAATTTTAGTTTTGAAATTCGTTTCCGAAAGAGGTTTTAAAGATAGTTGCGAACGCGCATTACCAAAATCGACTCATTTGCGATCGCCGGGCGTGTTGAGAGCCGGCGTTTATTTCCTGTGTCCAAATTCCTTCGCGGACTGATGGTTTTAGCGGCGATCGGTTTGGCGTCGCTGACAGGTTTCGGTCAAAGCCAATTTGAAAAAAAGCAGATCGCCAAGGTGGATATTGCGTTCGCCGGATCGGAGATCAACGACCAATTGGCGGAAGGGTATCGTCTTATTGCCAAGGACGCTCTCGGCCCTGTCTACTCGACCCCTCGCGTACGCGAGGCTATCGAAGCCTTATATGCGACGAAAAAAATTGATACGATCGTCGTCACAGCCTCGCCGGATGCGGCGGGCGGTGTCGATTTGCGGTTTGAAATAAAGCGAAAGACTCAGGCGGATAAGGTGTCAATCGTCGTCGGTAAAACGGTGGGCGATCCGATTTCGGAGCAGAACCTGTTGTTCAAGCTAAATTTACTTACGCCCGGAACGCCGGTCACGGAGCAGACTCTTCGTAACAACGCTGATGAGATACTCGATTATCTCCGCACCCGGGGCTTCTACCAATCAGAGGTCGTCTACTCTCAGCGGCCGCTTCAAAATGCGACCGACGTCGGCGTTACCTTTAACGTGACGCCTAACGTTCAGGCAAAAGTTGAGGATTTCAAAATAAATATTGACGGTTACGCTAAACCGATCCCCGTGAAAAGCCTCAAACTGCGTGCTGGTGAAAGTTTCTCACGCGACCGCCTTTTGGCGGATGTGGCCAAAATTAAAGACATTCTGAAAAGCGAAAAATTTCTGGCACCTGAGTTAAATGAGCCACATGTGACATACGACAGCGACGCCAACACAATCCTCATTCTTCTTGATGGAAAGGTCGGCCCGACCGTGGTTATAAAAGTCGACTCAAAAGCTAAGGTCGCGAGCGCCGTACAGACCAAGCTCCTGCCGATCAAGCGTGACGGAACCCTGGACTACTCGGCAATCGTCGAGGGTGAACGCCGTCTCGAAAATTATTATCAGGAACAAGGTTATTTTTTCGCGAATGTGACGCCGGTTTGTACGGTTAAGCCAACGCTGAACGACGGCGAAAATAACCCGATCGCAAACGAAACAGAATTTTTATGTTCATTTTTGGGTGGCGAGGATCTGATGGGCCGGGCGGTCGAGGTCAAATATAAGGTAAATCTGGACCGTAGGTTGCGGCTTACCGAGATTCGCGTTCGCGGTACCGATAAATTGACAGTTGAGGATGTGCGGACGGTCCTCGGCTCACAGGAAGCAAGTCTCCTGGGTATCGTGCCGCTCCTCGGCTACGGCCGCGGATATACGAGCGCGACCATTCTGGACGACGACCGGGCGACGATACAATCGATAATGTCAGAGCTCGGTTATCGCGACGCTCAGGTCCATGTTAATCAGGGCGTTTCGCCGGATGGCCAAAATCTGATCATCACTTTTATGGTTGACGAAGGCGTGCCGTCGGTTGTCGATGCCGTAAGTATCGTAGGTAACAAGTCGGTCCCAACCGCCCAGCTCACAGCCGAGCTGCCGTCAATGGTGGGCCTAAATTACTCGCGGGCAAAGGTTAGGAATGCGACGCAGAAACTGTCTGAGCTTTACTCGCGCGAGGGTTATTATGACGCCCGCGTAGTTTCAAAGCTGATTGAGTCTCCAACGGGTCCCGCCTCGGACAAGCGGATCGTAAAGATAGAATTCAAGGTTGAAAACGAGGGTCGAAAAGTCATCATTAACCGGATATTGGTCAACGGAAATGTGGAGACGCATTCCGACGCCGTTATCAAAGCCCTCACGCTGCAAAAGGGAGAACTTCTACGTTCGGTCGACATTTACACCAGCGAGCAAAATCTTTACAGTACGGACGCCTTTGCCCGAGTCGAGATAAAGCCCCAGCCCGCCGGCGATGCTCCCGGCGGCGAACGCCTGACGGATTTAATAGTGAGCCTTCAGGAGCAGCCGCCGCGGCTTGCCTCGTATGGCAGCGGATTTTCGACCGACCTCGGCCTGAACGGTTTTTTCGATATTCGTCATGCCAACCTTTTCGGCAAGCTGTGGCAGGGCGGTGCCCGCGTAAAGGTAAGTCAACGACAGCAGTTGGTCCAGTTTGATTTTATCGACCCGAGATTTATACACGACGGCGGAAAGCGATTTGCTCCCCTGACCCTCTCCGCGCAGTATCAGCGGGATACGACGATCACCCGATTTTTTCGCTCGGCCTTTGATAAAGGCACCTTTGGCATCGTCCAGAGAATCGATACAAACGGAAATCCGATCGACCAGTTTGGGGCCAAAGCCGGCAGCCCGACCTTAAACCGGCTCTCGCTGACGGCCGAGACCAACCGAACGATAAGCCGCAAGAATCGGAGTATTTTATTTTTTAGATATAGATTTGAGGACGTCAGGCTGTTTTTTATCGAGAGCCTTTTGATCAAAGATCTCCTGCGGCCCGATCAGCGAACCCGTATCTCCGGTTTCGGCGCGACGTTTGTCCGTGATACTCGCCAAAACTGCTCGGTCAAATATTCCCTGCTCGACCTTATCGCCAAGGGTGAACAGACCGATCCGTGCCGGTACAACGCCAGCGACCCGACCCGGGGCGACTATCTCACGGCGGACTATAACATTTCGCTGCCGGCGCTCGGTGCGAATGTCGGCTTTCAGAAACTTCAGGCGAGCTATAATTTTTATTACACGCTGGCGGCGCTTAGGAATACGACGTTTGCCGCTCGGGCGATCGTAGGATTTGGAAGCGTGTTCTCCGGCGGCAACCGGTTTACGAGTGCCCAATTCCCATCGTTGAACGGGCTCCTGCCGATCAGCGAGCGGTTTTTTGCGGGTGGGGCCAACACCCTGCGAGGGTTTGATTTTGAAGAGGCTGGCCCGCGGGTCGTGATCGTTCCGCAGGGAACATTTCGGGATACAACGGGTAAACAGATTTTCCTTGATCCGTTCACCGTTCCGTTCGGCGGCAACGCTCTGGCCGAGGTCAATCTCGAGGCAAGGGTCCCGCTATCGAAATCGATTCGTGCCGTTCCGTTTTATGACGGCGGAAACGTATTTCGCCGGGTAAGCGATATTTTTAAGGCTCCGAGCGTTCCGGCAAATAATGTCGAACTGCAAAATCAGCGGGCTGTCTGGACGCACACGATTGGTTTGGGATTGAGGATCAAGACGCCCATTGGCAGCGAATTTGGCGTCGACTATGCCCGGTTGTTAAACCCGCCGCGTTTTCTAATCCCGCAAGCCATCGGCCCCAATGCAATCTATCAGTTGCAGCAAAGCCATATCCACTTTCGATTCTCGCAGGCGTTTTAGCGGCTTGTGTCAGTTCACGGCCGACGATGCCAGCACATGCGATTCGTCGAGTTCAACGATAAAGCCTTCGTTGAGGATGGCGTCGGCCTCCAGCGATTCTTCGAATTCGCGAGCGCGTCCTGTCGTTCCCATGATTGATGCGTTTTTCCCAGTATTTGAAACGGCTAATGGCCGTTTTCGAATTGTCTTGCGGTCGTACATCGCCTTGTCCGCCGCGACGATCATTTGATCAAACGTGTCACCGTTTTCAGGGTAGCCTGATGCTCCGAGGCTGACACCGACGGAGGCAAAGGTGCCATCGTCAAAATGCATGGCAAACGTGCCGACGGCCTTTTCGATGCGGACGCATAGATCAACCACGTCTGCGGCGTTGGTATCGGGGATCAGGGCAACAAATTCGTCGCCGCCGTAACGCGCGAGAAAATCATAATCGCGAAGCTGTAGCCGGATCACCTTACTGATCTCCCTCAACATTTCGTCGCCGACCTTGTGGCCAAACGAATCGTTGACGGCCTTAAATCGATCCAGATCCAGCATTAGTAACTGAAAACTCGTGCCGTTGCGCCCCGCGCGACCGACTTCTTTTTCAAATTCTATCTTCAGGCTGCGCGCATTGGGCAGCCCCGTCATCGGATCGGTAAGCGCGTGAGTTTTGGCCTCGTCGTGTTGGAGCGATTTTCCTATTGCATCCGCCGCGATCCGGGCGATCGTTTCCAGCAGACGTATGTTCTCCTCGCCATAGCTATCGATCTCGCGGGCGTAAATCGTTACGGCGCCGAGCAATTCGTCGTCCGCGATCAGCGGCACCGACGCCATCGCCGAATAATGTCCGCTCAATTCGATTTGCGAGTATGCAAAATCAAGGTCCGGATCGACATTTTGGATCGTCGTACTCGATTTTAGGGCAAATCCCGTCGCTCCCTGCCCGATCCTGATGCGGTGGAGCGCAAGTTGCGCAGCATTTGCGCCCTCGACATGAGTCGCGGTCGCGTACTTCTTTTGGTCATCAAGGAGATATAGCGCGCATGTATCAAATGGCACGAATTCGCTGACTTTCTTCGCGAACATTTCGAGCGTTTCCTGCAAACCGGCCGACGAGCTAAATTCGCGTGCCAGCTCATAAAGGTTAAAGATCTCGCGATTTGCCAGCTTGATCTGCTCGACGTAGTGGTGATCGGGGCGAACCGTGATGCTCGAACCGTTTTCCGACGTATCGGAATAGGCGAGGCCCTGAGCGTCGATCTCGGCTTCCAAAAAGCTGAGATTACGGATCAATGTCTGTGTTACAGACGGATCGAACCGCGTACCGGATGCGTCAATAATTATTTGCCGGGCCTCATCGCGAGCGATCGGCGGGCGGTAGGGCCGGGCACCGCGCAAGGTGTCGTAGGCGTCGGCGACACATAGAATTCGTGCCGTGAGAGGAATGTTTTCGCCCTTCAGCCCGTCCGGATAACCGAGGCCATCCCAACGCTCGTGGTGGTATTTGACGGTCGGAACAACCGGATAGTCAAAGCCGATCTTTTCGAGGATCGACGCACCGACAACAGGATGAATCTTGGTTTTTTCGAGTTCGGCGGTCGTCAGGCTACCCGGTTTGTTCAAAATATGATCGGGAATCGCCAGCTTTCCAATATCGTGGAGCAGCGCACCAGTGCGGAGCGCGTTTATTTCGGCTTCCGGCAGACCGAGGATCGTGCCCATGCCGACGGCATAAATTTGCGTACGCCGGACGTGTCCGAGGCCGACCTGGTCGCGGGCGTCGATCGCTGTCGCGAGTGCCTCAACGGTCGCCAGGTGAACGCGGCTAAAATCGGATATTTGCTTAGTTTTTTTCTCGAGGCTTTTGACATGAAGCCTGTACGCGAAAACCGACGCGGCCACAAGCAGCATGATCGTAACCAGCCTTATCAGCGTAAATTCAACAACCGAAGCAGCGACCAGGCCGCCAGCCCCGATCGAGAGCAAAACCAGAGCGCCCGCGATAATTTTGGTTTGAGGTTGAAATTTTCCGATCTTAAGGTGTGTCATGACCAATTTTGAAAATGGTTAATATCGGCGGATTGGCGAGTCGCCGCATTCGATAAAACGATCCGCCCCAACGTCCGTCAACGCCGACTCATCCATCCACATACAATTCACGTGCCAGAGAGAGCGTGGACGCCGCATATCGGAAAACATTGGATGTCGCGGAAAAGGGCGATGGGAAAGCCGGGGAAACCGGTCGAATTGAAGTATCAATCTGATTGCAAACGGTCATAATGACCGAATCGAGGCTCGATAAACAAATCAGCTAGTACCGTTGGTTATCGTAATCGTAACTCTGAAAATCGTCGTCGTCAGATGCCGCATCCGCATCCGCCTCTTCAAAGAGGTCAAGTTCGAACGGATCGAGGCCAACCACGACGAGGCGCGACGAGCATTCCTCACATGTGATCTTGTCGCCTTGCTCGGATTCGGCTTCGACAAAAACTTCTTCGCTACATTCGGGGCAGATCGATGTCGGCATTGTGCTAATCTCCGGAAAACCTTGTGGAGTTGTTTGTATTTCCCTCTAAAACCAAGTGAAAATAGAGTCGATATTCAATCTAACTTGATTTGGAACAATTTGGCAAGACTAATCCGCCAAGTTTTTTCGCGGCAATGTTTTGCCGCCCGCGAGTCTCTGGTTTCGGCCTATGAATTTTCCATTCGAGCTTTCAGCCGGTAAAAAATTCGACGCAGCCGGGTTTGGTACCAACGCCGTCGATTACCTGATCCGCGTACCGGAATACCCTGTGTTTAACTCTAAAGTAGAACTCGACGGATATATTCGTGCCGCCGGCGGCGAGGCCGCGTCGGCGATCGTCGGCCTCCAGCGGCTCGGTTTGAAAACGGCATATATCGGCCGATTTGGCGGCGATGCGGAGGGCGAATACGGCTTGCAGACACTCGTTGACGAAGGCGTAAATATAGCATTTTCCGAACGCCGCGCGGATGCCAAAACCCAGATCGCGTTTATCCTGATCGACGCTCGTAACGGCGAGCGGACGGTCATCTGGCAACGCGACGAAAAGCTCGCCTATACCGAATCCGATGTGCCGCTCGATGCGGCTGTCCTGGCAAAGGTGCTTCATATTACTCCGCATGATACTAAGGCGTGTATTCGGCTCGTCAGGGCGGCAAAGGCCGCAGGGGCCGTAATTTCAATCGACATCGACAAGGTTTTCGACGGAATCGATGAGCTGCTGCCGCTGGTTGACGTATGCATCGCATCGCCGGATCTCGCCGAAAAACTGGCCGGTTTGAACGACAACCGGCGGGCGCTGCGCGGGCTAAAGTCCCGATTTGGCTGCCCTGTAATAGCTGTAACGCTCGGTGCGTCGGGCTCGATCGTTTTATCCGAAGATTCAATAATTGAGACCGCCGGATTTGACGTTCCGGGCGGCTGCGTCGATACCACGGGGGCCGGCGACGCATTTCGGGCGGGATTTCTGTATGGCATGTTGAAGCGCCAAACTATCGAGCAAAGCGCGCGTATCGCAAATGCCGTCGCCGCTCTTAAGTGCCGCAGGCCAGGCGCCCGGGCCGGTCTTCCCACCCAAAATGAATTAACTCTGTTATTAAAAAACATATAGACGTAAACAATGTTTATGTATTAGAATCTTAATTGTGGACTCCCATCCATTACGCGCCTCCCGCCTCCGCATACCTTTTGCAGATGTAACACCCATTGTTTTCGCGGTGACTATATGGACTCGAAGATAGGCTTGATCATCCAACTAGCCGGAGTGTCGCTGATAACGTTATTGACGCTTTTCTTGAGGCGTTCGCTCAACGTCGTCGCGCTCAAGCATTGGACCAACGCCTGGCTTTTTCTGTCGTGCGCCTTATTTTGCCTCCGGCTTGCTTTTAGTTACGACGAATATTCAACGCAGCTTTTTAGTTTTTACTTTTTGTGTGAATATATTTTCGGGTTTTTGCTCGTCGCCGGCTGCCGCAGCCTGTCGGGCAACGTCGAAATGAAAACCCGGCAAGAGCTTTTTATTTTGCCGTTCCTCCTAATAGCGTTTGCGCTGCCGTTTCTGGGTGATGATTTCAATCTTATATTTAACGTCCATTCGCTGATCCTCTCGGGCTTTTTCGCGTTAGCGTTTCTCGCGCTGTGGCGGTCAAAAATACGTAGTTTCGGGTGGCGCGTAATGGAGGTCGCACTTGGCTTGCTCGTGTTGGATTTTGTCCAGTATTTCGCCGTATTCTCGATCCGTCAATACATGCTGATCGAGTTTGACTACCTCCAGTACAATTCGGTCGTCGATCTCGTATTACAGATCCTGTTGGGATTTGGAATGGTGATCGTCCTGTTGGAACAGGTGCTGACCGACGCCAATGTCGCGAACGAAAAACTGCAAAAAGCACATGAAAAGCTCGAAGAGCTTGCCCATATCGACCCGCTCACGACCGCCCTCAACCGCCATGCGTTTCACGGCTATCTCAAACGAAACGGTGATGCAAATCGGGCCGTTTCAGGCTGCGTCGGATTCTTTGACGTTGACGATCTTAAGGCGGTCAATGACGCTCACGGCCACGCAGTCGGTGACGTTGTGATCCGCACCGTCGTCCGTGCGATACGCGATATGATCCGGGCCGAGGACCTCATTTTCAGATGGGGCGGCGACGAATTCTTCGTGATAATGATCGGGCTCGATTCGGCAACCGCAAATTCGCGTATGGGCAAAATGGAACGCATGCTTTCCAGCCTGCGCATCGATGGCGTTGATCAACCGCTGACGATCGGCGTGTCGCATGCATTTGAGGATTTTGCCGACCTCGGCGATCTCGAATCGACGATCGAGCGTGCCGATGCCGGAATGTACAAGCAAAAAACCATACGCAAAGGGCTATTAGCCGACAGCCACGCCGCTCTATCGGATCCGGTCGGCGACCGCGAAGCACTTGCCGAACGATTTTAGAATTACCGTAATTGCCGCCCGCGCGTCCCAGCGTGTCCTCTTTTTAATTGTCAAAGAACAATCAATTTAGTCAAAGGCCGTGAAGCGAGAGCCTTTGGGGCGGGATAGGCGGACGGCAATGGAGACGGCGTCGATCTGGTCGTCGTGGGAGCCGGATGGAAATGCGCGGGCTTCGTCTATGAAGTCGCGGTTCCAGGGGCCGCGGACGAGATGGAGGCGGCCTTCTTCGGCGAGGGCGATCCACGGCAGGGCACGCGAGACCTTGGATCCCTCGACCTTTACGCCGCGAAAGGCGCGTCCCAGAGGGTCGGGGGGAAATTGAGAATTGAGAATTGAGAATTATCGGAGGCGGGTTCTGAATCTTCATTCTCAATTCTCAATTGTCCATTCTCAATTTCGCTTTCCGCGATAGCGGGTAGATTCACTACATCCCAATGCTCGCCGCCCGTCTCCATTCGGAATACCAAATTTCCCAAATCAACCGGTATTTCCGACATCGACCGGTATTTCGCAAATCGACATAGATTTTCACGTGAAGGGTGTCGGTCGTCCCTGACGGGACTTCGAGGCATTGATTACCTTTACCCAGCGATAAATCGCCGGGCTATTAGCGGGCCGTCCCTACGGGACTGACTGGATTAAGTTCTAAAGCTTGTCGTTGAAAAATCCGATAACCATCGCCCAGGCGTCGTTGGCGGCGGTGGCATTGTAGACATCGGGGCGGGTGTCGTTGAAAAAGGCG
>JAYUDV010000179.1:0-1778 GCA_043739565.1 Chloracidobacterium sp. | reverse complement strand
AGCAGATCGGCACGGTTAAGCCCCGCTGCGCGTACGCGGACAAGCACGTTTGAATTTTCCGGTTTTGGCGGATAAGGCATCTCGCGAATTTCGAGATTGTTTATTTCACCAAATTTCGTTATGTATACTACTCTCATTTCTTTAATTTTGTCTCGATGTCATTAGCTTTTAATGAGTTGCCGGTTGCCCGCTGGAGCTCGGCGATCGCCTTATTGAGGTCGGTTCTTGCCCTAAGCTCGGCGCTCCGGGCGGCCGCGAGTGCGGTTTGCCGTTCGAGAACCTTGTAAATATCCGATTGGCCGTTGTCGAGCTTTCGCTGCTCTGATTCGTACTGTCTGGCCGTGTTTTCGCGGACGAGGGCCGCTGTTCGCAGCCTGGCCTCGCCCGTCCGAATCGACTGTAGGGCATTTCGGACATCGACCTGAATACTTTGCTCAACCTGTTCACGCTGCGTTTCGATCCGTTCGCCCTCGACGATGGCGTGACCGAGCTGTGCCGCCGCTGTCTTGTCGCCAAAAAGAGGCAGGTTAAATTGAATGCCGACCCGCAGTAGTGGATATCGATTTGCAAATATTCCACCGAGCGGATTTCCGGTCAGCAGCGCAAGATTTGCCTGCTGCTGAATACAGGCCGGCGACGCGGGATTGACGGTACAAGGCAGCGGAAACGGACTGGTAAACTTAGGGTTTTGGCTGCCGCCAATACCGGCGGAACTGTAGCTCGCTATCAGATCTATCTGCGGCCTTTTCTGCTCGCGATAGAGTCGTTGATCCAGCAGATTGATGTCCTTTTGGACCTTATTGATCTCCAGTTCGGGGCGATTTTCGATCGCGATATCCATCGCCTCGGTCAACGTAGTATTCGGCGTCGCCTGCTCCACAGGTTCGACCGGCGTCAGCGCCTCGCTCCAGATTGTGTCATTCCGGTTAGGGGAAATAAGGCTTTTGAGAACATTTTCCGCTAGATTTACCGTATTTAGCGCGTCGTAGACGGCGCCTTCGAAATTAGCGACCTGAGTTTCGGCGGCGACAATGTCGATGGGCGCGAGCTGGCCTTCGTCCACGAGCCGCCGATTGTGTGCGAGTTGATCTTTGGCATCGCGAACCGAGTCACGCTGAACCTGCAGATTTCGCAGAGCGTAGGTCAGGTCCCAATAGCCCTTTTGAACGGCCGCGACCGTTTCGATCGAGCGCTGGCGAAACTGCGTATCTGTCAGCGAAATATTTCGTTTTGCGATCTCAATGGTTCGCCGGGCCACGTCAAATTTGCGGCCCCGGAATAACGGCTGCACGACGGAACCTCCGAGACTGGAATTGAGCTGCGGGCTCAGGATCGAGATCGGATTGTCGGACGTAAGTTGCTGGTTATTGAATGAGCCGGTAAAGACAGTTCCATAATTGGGGACGAACGCCTGTAGTGCCGCGTTGCCGAGCAGTGTGCCCTGCGTCGATTTTTGATTGGAGCTGAAAATGCTGACATTCGGAATCGTCGAGCGGTCGTAATAGGCCTGTCCCGTCAGCCTCGGCTGGTAGAATCCGCGAGCCGATGCGAGGTCGAATTCGGCGATCCGCGCTGTCTTTCGAGTTATCTCAATGTCACGGTTATTGTCGAGGGCAAGCTCGATGGCCTCGCGCAGCGTCAGTGTTTTTTGCCGCGTCATATCGATGCCGACGCGGCCGAGATCAGGCAAATCTCGGTCATCCGAGCGATACGCCGGCGCGATCTCGGGCACGCCTTTCAGATCTTCCGGCTTAACGCTTGCCGGGTCAGTAACGACG
>JAYUDV010000178.1:0-1780 GCA_043739565.1 Chloracidobacterium sp. | reverse complement strand
TCTGGCGTGAATAGTTAATCGCCGCTGCCACGGCAAACGCCGTGAACATGAACATCAGCGTGAACGCCGAGACCTGGTTAAACAAATGGTAAAGGCTGTAAGCGAAATATGTAATGAAATACATAATTACCACGCCTCCGCTCAAAAGCAACGCGCTAAAACCCGGATATTTCGGCTTCAGCCGGACCGCGAAGCCTGCAAGGGCAAATCCGCATACATAACCGAAAACGATTCGCATCGTTGGACTTATCCATCCCTGATCGATCGCGTATTTTGCACCGATCGCGACGCCAAGAACCAGGATGATGATGCCGACCTTGCTCAGGAGATTTTCGCCAATAAATTTTTCAAGGTTGGCGCGTGCGGAATCGGCGATCGAATCGAGCTTCGCCGAGAATTCCGAAGTTTTTCTTTCGGCGTAGCCGGAGGACCGGGCGCGTTCCGCAGGGCGAGTGAACGACGGCGGGACGTATTTGGACGGCTCTTCGAGCGGCGGGTTTGGTGGCGGCTCGGCCGGGTTTTCGGCCCTTTTCGTGGAGAAGGCAATGTCGGCTTTGACGGATCTCAAGCGGTCCAATTCGGAATGGATAAAGCTAACTTCCTTTTGAAAATCGATCTGCGTCTTGACCAATCTGTCGAGACGGGTTTGAAGCCGTTCGATCTGTTCCTGATTTTCGGTCATATTTTACACCTGACTCAAATTTCGTTTCCCTGAGATTGACGCTATTATAGTTCAAAAGCCATTAGATACAACTTCATGAAAAGGACAATACACGCGCCAACCGGCACAGAACTAAGCTGCAAGAATTGGCTGATCGAGGCCGCGTACCGGATGATCCAAAACAATCTTGACCCGGATGTAGCCTTTGATCCGGATAATCTGATCGTTTACGGCGGGCGCGGCAAGGCGGCGCGGAATTGGGAGAGTTTTGATGCGATTTTGCGGTGTTTGCGTGAGCTGAACGAAGACGAAACCCTTTTGATCCAGTCCGGCAAACCGGTTGGCATATTCAAATCCCACACCGATGCTCCACGAGTTTTGATCGCAAATACCAACATCGTCCCGCATTGGGCCACTCAGGAACAATTTGACAAATACGAACGCGAGGGCCTGATGATGTACGGGCAAATGACCGCCGGAAGCTGGATATATATCGGTACGCAAGGCATTTTGCAAGGAACTTATGAGACGTTCGGATCGCTTGCACGTCAGCACGGTTGGGGCGATTTGGCGGGAAAGTTTGTCTTGACCGCAGGTTTGGGCGAAATGGGCGGTGCTCAGGCTCAGGCGATAACGTTTAACGGCGGTGTCGGGTTGCTCGTCGATGTCGATCCGCGGCGTATCGAACGGCGGCTGGCTTTGAAGCAAATTGATGTCGCGGCGAAGAATCTAGAAGATGCTTTAAGTCTTGTCCGCCAAGCTACTGAAAACAAAGAAGCTAAGTCTATCGCACTTTGCGGCAATGCGGCAGAGATTCATTGGCAGATTCTCGAACGTAACATTCTGCCCGATGTCGTAACCGATCAGACTTCGGCACACGATGTTTTATTCGGCTATATTCCGCAAGGTTTATCGGTTGAAACGGCGAAACTTTTGCGTGAATCGAATCAAAACGAATACGAAAAACGGGCGATGGATTCGATGGCGCGGCACGTTGAAGCAATGCTCGAATATCAAAAACGCGGGGCAATTGTCTTTGATTACGGCAATAATCTCCGCCAACGTGCGAAAGATAACGGTGTCGAAAATGCTTTCGATTACCCTGGGTTCGTTCCCGCC
>JAYUDV010000177.1:0-12067 GCA_043739565.1 Chloracidobacterium sp. | reverse complement strand
CTGGCAGGCAAGACGCTGCCGACGACTGCGTTGACGCTATTGATGAAAGACGGCCGGCCGCAGTATCAATCGGTCGGCGGGCTCGGAGCTGACTCGATCTTTATCGACGCCGTGACAGGCGAAACTCAAATGTCCGCACCGCCGACTCTGAAAACCCGCTTTTTTCGCGAGGCTCATTTTTATTTCTTTGCCGGCGGCTGGCAAGTGACGCTGCTGCTGATATTCTCCGGTCTGGCGGCGCTTTCGGCGTTAACGGGAATATATTTGAATATCGTCTATTGGTCACGGAAGCTCTTTCCGAAAAGACGCGCATATCTCGCTTCATAGGTTTCTTCGAAATGGCATGATTATGAGCAAAATTTGGTTGTTATCCTGCATCTGAAAAGTTAGTCTTTTGTATCGAGAGGTTTCATAAATGAAAAGCTTTTTTGCATTCGTTATCTTGCTGCTTTGTGTAAGTTTTTCGTTCGGGCAGAACGAACAATCGCCGATCGTCGAGAAAGAGATAAGCTATAAAAATTGGACTTACAAGAGCGTCCAGACAAATGCGGATGTGAATCTTCGCGATCTCACGAAGGGCAAGAAACTTGTAGTCGTCGTTTATTTCGCACCGTGGTGCGGCAATTGGCGTCATGACGCTCCGTTTCTACAGAAAATTTACGAAAAATATAAGGCGAACGGACTTGAGATCGTCGGTGTCGGCGAATACGATCCGGTCGCGTCGATGAAAAGCAATCTCGATTCAATGAAGATCACGTTTCCGGTCGTGTCCGAATCATCGGATCGCGGCGACAAGCAAAAAACGCTACATTACGATTATCGCAAATCGACGGGCGACAGCCGCAACTGGGGCTCGCCGTGGTATATCCTGCTCGATCCTTCGACCATTGAGAAAAAAGGCGATACCCTAACCAAAAAGACGTTTGTTATTAACGGCGAGATGATCGAAACCGAGGGAGAGAAATTTATTCGCGAACGCCTCGGCCTTCCGGCGATGGACACGAAAGCGGTGACAGCCAAAACCGGCCAGATCGAGGTCTGCGATCCGGATAAAAAGATCGGTGAGCTGAAAAAACCATAGACTCACGATAGAAATGAAATGAGGCGGGAACCGAAAGACTCGGTTCTCGCTTTTTATTGCGGAAGCACTTTCAGCATGTCGGTGAGTTTTTGGGCGATGCCTCGCAACGGTTCTTTTGACGCGACAAACTTTCCAGCGATCGCAAGATCCTCCGACTGAGCGGCGAGATCGGTAATGCCCTGAATACTCGGCAGATACTTTTGCAGGGCCGCTTTTGTGCGAAATTCGGATTCGAGATCGGTCAAACCGGCCTTCAAATTACGGATCGCGGCGATGACCTTTTGCTTATTGGCCTCGTTCTTGTCCATTGTGGCTTTGGGCAGGGCCTTTGCTTTTGACGAGGCATCAAGCGTCTCTATGCCCTGAGCGATGGGCCCGAGAACGTCGACAAACTTGTTAACGTTTGCAAGCTGATTATCCACTTTTTCGCGAGCGGCGCGGACGTCAAGCGGCGGAACGACTGTAATGGGCGATTTTTTAAGGGGAGTTTTCCTTATGGGCCTTTTCTGAGCATAGACGGCACCGCTAAAAAGAACGACTAAAAGAAATGCCGGCGTAATAAATTTAAGCTGTTTCATAGACTTTCCTTCCTGTTCAAACAATCGTAAAAATTTTATCATAGTCATAATGCATAAGCGGTATTTAGAAGTCCGCAGGCTCGGGCGGGTTGGCTACGCAAACGCGCTCGATTTGCAAAAAGAGCTTGAGGCGGACGTTATTGCCCGCCGCGAGCAGGATTATCTGCTGCTGCTCGAACACCCGCATACGTTCACGCTTGGCCGCCGTTCGAAAAACGACGGAGTGCTTGCGACGTCGAAGATGCTCCGGAGCTTGGACGTCGAGGTTTTTGAGACGAATCGCGGCGGCAAAGTGACATATCACGGCATCGGGCAAATCGTCGGGTATCCGATAGTCAGCCTCTCGCCAGATCGCGAGGACGTGCATAAATACGTCCGCGACCTTGAGGAAGTGCTAATCCGAACTATGAGCGATTTTGGCATTGATGCGTTTAGAATTGAAGGTTTGACCGGCGTTCACACTGCGACCGGCAAGATCGCTGCTATCGGCGTTCATATCAAACGGTGGGTGACGACCCACGGTTTTGCGCTAAACGTGAACACAGACCTCAGCTACTACAACTGGATCATCGCCTGCGAAGGCGAACCGGTAACCTCAATGGAACGGTTTTTGGGCCGCGAGGTCGAAATGGCTGTGGTCGAAGATCGGATCACTGAGAATTTTCGGGATGTTTTTGAGTTTAGAGAAACGTCTGGCACGAAAGCCGTGTCCGAACGCTCCGGTCTGTTTGAAACGGTTGATGCAATTTAGGGATTATTCTCAGCGGACTCCGCGTCCTATTCGGCGTCCTCCGCGTTAAATATTTTTCTAACGCAGAGATCGCTGAGTTTTCCGCAGAAAACGCCGAGTCAAAACGATATTTTAGATCTGATATTTGGAGAAGAGAAAGAAATGCGACGTGATACGACATCGTGGTTTAGCAATAATTTGGGAATGGATATGCCGCTGGTGGCCTATGGTCACGCGGGTTATCCGTTGTTGATGTTTCCGACGGCGGCTGCCGATTATTTGGAATACGAGCGTTTTTACCTTGTTGATGCGATCAAGGATTTTATCGAGGCGGGATTGATCCGCGCGTATTCGATCAACTCGGTCAACAAATACAGCCTTTTGAACCGCGAATCGTCACCGTCGTGGAAAGTCGAGATGCTGGCTCGGTACGACAAGTACATCATGGACGAGGTTTTGCCGCTGATCCGCCATGAATGCGGCGACGATGCCAAACCGCTGACGACCGGCTCGTCGTTGGGAGCGTTTCTAGCGGCGAATACTTATTTCAAACACTCCGACAATTTTCGAGGAGTCATCGCAATGAGCGGCAGCTACGACATCTATAATTACCTTGAAAGCTACTTTGACGAAAATGTTTACTACAACAATCCGATGATGTATCTCAAGAATCTGGATGACGATTATCATCTGCCGCGTCTGCAAAAGGCCGATTCGATAGTGATCGTCACCGGTCAAGGCTCATTCGAGGCTCCGGATCGCAGCCGTGAATTCTCAAGCCTCCTCCATGCAAAAGGCATCCCGCATCGCCTCGACGTCTGGGGCCACGACGTCAACCACGACTGGGTCTGGTGGCGAAAGATGCTACCCTTTTATTTGGGTGAATTCTGCCGTTAGTTTCGAAAAAAGGAGAAGAGGAGCGGGTAGAGTGTTTCTCAACTATCTCCCCTTCTCCTCATCTCCTTTTCTCCCCTTCTTCTTATCCGTCGCCTTTCTTCCCTTTAGGTTTTGTGCCGTCGGGCTTGATAACCGGGGTCTCAGATTTGGGCGTTGCCTTTGGCGCCGGTGGCTTAAACTCCGGCGGCCTTTCCACGGGTTTTGTATCGCCCGGCCTCGGATCAGTCGAGGTCGGTTTCCCGGAATCGGTCATCGTCGTTTCACCGGGTAGAGGCCCGTTCGGATCTATCTTGGTTCCCGGCGTAGACGTGATTCCGGTTTTACGTCCGTTAATATCCGCCTCTTGAAGCTGTTCCAACTCCTCACGTTTACGCATCTCGGCCTCCCGCTTGATGTCGGATGGCATCGGCGGCGGCTCGGGAAATTTTTCGATCGGCTTTCCTTTCATAAACGGGATCATAAAAGCATTAAAATATGGCAACGCTCCGTGGCCACCGGTCATATTGTTACCGAGATTTTCCTTGCGTTCCGGGTTGCCCATCCAAATGCCGGTTGTGTACGTTGGGGTATAGCCGATAAACCAGACATCCGTATGATCGTTGACCGTTCCGGTCTTGCCGCCGAGAGGATTGCCGCCAGCGCTGGCCGCCGCAGCCGTTCCGCCGCCGCTACAGACGCCGCGCATTAGCTTGACCATTGTCAGAGCGACGTATTCGCTCGTTACCTTTGAACTTTGATTTTCGTATTGCTCAAGGAGGCTGCCGTCGCGGTTATAAACTTTGCGAATAAGGTGTGGAACCATTCGAATTCCCTTGTTTGGGAAGGACGAATAGGCCGCCGTCATCTCTATCAGCGATGCTTCGCTGGCGCCGAGTGCGGACGGCAAACTCGGTGCCATCGGGTTGGTTATTCCAAAACGACGTACCATCTGCGCACCGGCCTGAATGCCAACCTGTTCGAGGACATGCACGGCGGCGATATTATACGATTTCGCAAGTGCGATCTTCATCGGGAGGTTAGCCTCGCCCAGGCTGCCGTCGTAGTTATGGGGCGTCCAACCGCCCCGCTTTATCGGAGCTCCACTTATGAGCGTGTCCGGGGTCATGCCGCTCTCAACCGCCGCAGTGTAAATGTAAGGCTTGTAAGCCGAACCCGTCTGCCGCAAACCCTGCGTTGCGTTATTGAATTTGTTTGTGTGAAAATCGTATCCGCCGACCATGGCGACGACCTCGCCGTTGTGGGAATTGATGCACATCAACGCCGCCTGCACATCGGGTACCTGCATCAACTCAACGTCGAGCGTCTGGTGTTCTTTATCGACCGCCTTAACCAAAAATTCGGCCAAAAATCCGGGTTTTAGCTCCTCCCTTGGCCTCTTGCCGCTACGCCCCATATTGGCGGCACGCACTATTGCCTTGAAACGCCCAAATCTGACGCCGACTTCGTCTGCGGTCGTGCCTGCCTTCATCACAAGGCCTTTTATGTACTCGCCCTCTTTATAATCGTCGCCGTACCAGTCCGCGTGCTTGAATGAATTTAGCGTTTTATCGATCTCTTTTTGATCGGTAAATGGCTGATCTGTATCTTCATTTATCAGGATATTCGGATAGTCCGAGCGCCACTTACGGCCGCGGTCATATTCGCGCAGCCGCTGGCGAATGCCCTGAGTTGCGATTTTTTGGGCCTCAACATTTATGGTCGTGTAAACTTTTAGGCCGCCTTGTGCAACACGCGTTGTGTATTTCTCTTCGAGATATTTTCTGATGTCCTCGACCGGATAATCCCACGCGGTCGATTTTGGCTGAGATTGATAATAAGCCGTGTCCGCGAGCACGATCGGCTTTGCCTTGGCGGCATCGACTTCGGCCTGTGAATACTTCGAAGGGAAGTATTTCGCCATTTGATCAAGGACTATGTCGCGCCGGATGCGGGCCTTATCCATGCTGCGCGTCGGCGAGTATTCGGGCGACTTCGGGACCGCGGCGAGCAAAGCGGCCTCTTCAAGATTGAGATCCTTTACGGATTTGCCGAAATACGTTCGCGATCCCGCCTCAAAGCCATAAGCACCGGCACCGAGAAATACATAATTCATGTACATCTCGAGGATCTGATCTTTTGTATAAAGACGCTCGATCTGGAGCGCGACGGCCCATTCGTTTACCTTGCGCGTGTACGTCTGATCTTTGTAAAGAAAGAGATTTTTGGCGAGCTGCTGCGTTATCGTCGAAGCTCCCTCAACCTTGCCGGTCGTAAGATTCTTGACCACGGCCCCAACGATCCGATACGGATCAATGCCGATATGATCGCGGAACCGGTAATCCTCGATCGCAAGCAGAGCATCGGTTACCTTGTCCGGCACATCCTGAATTTTGATCGGAATTCGTTTTTCGAGAGCAAACTCAGCCAGGATCGTCTCACCGTCATCTGCGTAGATTGTCGTAACTTGCGGCGGACGATATGTAGCAAGGGCCGAAACCTCGACCGAATACCGCGAGTTGTTCAAATAATACGATGCCAAAACGCCGGTCAACGCTCCCGCCGAAAGCGCGAGCAACAGCGCCACCGACAGCAATACAACCGTCGAAAATCCGCTCTTTCCCGAACCGTTCGACCTGGCTTCGGCCGTTCTCATTTTTTTTACATCTACAGCCATTTCTGATTACCTCTTAGTTAACAAAACGACGCAGCTTAACGCTGATCACAAACCCGATCGCAACAAATGTCGACAAAATTGCCGAGAGCCCGGCGCTCATCAGCGGCAGCGGAACACCGATCACCGGCAATACGCCAAGTGCCATGCCGATGTTCATAAATATTTGAAACACCATCGCGCATACAATAGACATTATAACAAGCATTCCGGCCCGGTCCGAAGCCTCGCGGGCACCCGCGATCATTCGCGAGAGTAGTAAAGCATAAGCCAGCAAGAGCGACACACAGCCGATAAACCCCGTGTTTTCAGCCGTTACCGCGAAAATAAAATCCGTATGCGGCTCCGGCAAGAATTTTAAAACGCTTTGCGAAGTTTCAGTTTCCCCCTTGATGCCGGATAGTCCGCCTTTACCCACGGTGATTGTCGACTGGATAGTATGATAACCGTATCCGCGCGGGTCAACGCTTTCGGGGTCGATTATCGCAAGTATGCGCTCTTGCTGGTAATGCTTGATCGCGCCGGTTTTGACTCCGCCAATATATGCCACCGGGGTAAAGATCGCCATACCGATGACCCCAAGAATGACATATCTGATCCTGATACCCGATAGAAAGAACATCGCGGCGAGAATCGGAAAATAGGTTATAGCCTGTCCCGTGTCCGGTTCGAGCATTATCAAAAGGATCGGCCCGGCAAAGATCGCCCCGCCTATGATCATTTCTTTGAGGTTTAATGTTCCGGCTTTACGTGTGCCAAAATACTTGGCAAGCATCAAGACGGTGGGTATTTTTACAAACTCTGACGGCTGAAACTGTCCGACTAGCGGTAATTTTAGCCAGGCCTTTTGTCCATTGACCTGTACGCCAAGCGGTGTCAATACGAGAAATAGCATGACAAGGCCGATCACATAGAAAACCGGTGCCGAATCGATCAGGCGTCTGTAATCTGTAAACGAGACAATGACAAAAGCCACCAGCGCGATACCGATCCCGTAAATCTGCTTTGACCAATAACTCTCCGTCGGCAGAGCATTATGGATTTGCCAAACACCAAACGCCGCGATCGCCACCGCCAGCAGAGATGTCAGCCAATCAAAATCACGTAGATCTCGTTTTTCGAGTATCGCAACCATGTTCTATTTCGCCGCAACTTCCTGACCACCGGCAAGGCCGCCCGGGCGTTTTGCAATATAAGCCTGATACATAGCCTTTGCAACCGGGGCTGCGTTGGATCCGCCAAATCCCGAATTTTCGATCAACACCAGAACCGCTATTTCCGGCTTATAGGCCGGCGCAAAACTGTCGAACCACGCATGATCTTTATTTTTCCCCGTATCTTTTCCAAGCGATGCAACTTGAGCCGTTCCGGTTTTACCGGCAATGTCCCATCCCGTCATTCTAATCGAACCGGCTGTTCCACCGCCGTTGACCACCCCCCACATTCCCTTCAAGACCAAATCCCACTGATTCGGTGCAAGCTCAATGAGTCGCGGTTCCGGATGCTGAAAACCAAAGCTGGCACGGCCAGGAAAGTAGTTCGGGCCGCCTTCTTCACCACTTGCTCCGATGGCTTTAAATTCTTTCAAAAAGTGAGGAATATATTGTTTCCCGCGCATTCCTACACTGGCTATAGCTCGCAACATTGATATTGGCGTGACCTGAACCGTGTCCTGACCAACCGATGCATAGACTGTCTTAATATCAGCCCATCTTCCATCTTTTTTAAGGAAATACGGCATCCATGTTTTCGGCGTTTGGCTGATCTTTTCATTGGGCAGATCTATTCCGGTCCGCTTATCGAGTTCAAACTCTTCGACCATTTTTATAATGCCTTCAATGCTCATTTTCATGCCTAAATGATAGTAGTAACTGTCGCAGGATTTGGTAATTGCATAGTCGAGTGTGGGTGACCCGTGACTGCCCATGCAGCGGGTAAATTTATTGCCAATCGTAATGCCGCCGCCGCAGAGCATATTCGAATGGGCAACAGTTATCGAGCCTTCTTGCAATGCGCCGACCGACATCGGTATTTTCCACGTTGAGCCGGGCGGATACCGACCCTGGATCGCACGATTATAGAGCGGGCGTTTCTCGTCTTGCCAGTATGCCGCGATCTGTTTTCGCCCTTCATGGGTGGAACTGCCGTTGACGAAGACGTTCGGGTCGAACGACGGAGCCGAGGCCATAGCAAACAGTTCGCCGTTATTTGGGTCCATCGAAATGACCACGCCGCGTTTGGTCGACGATATGGCGAGCTGGTGCTCGGCTTCCATCTGTAGGTCGTAATCAATAGTCGTCACCATATCCTGACCGGACTGCGGTGGAACGACCTCAAGCTCGCTCTGTACGCGGCCTCGGCTGTCGACCAGCACCTTTCGATAGCCGGGCTTGCCGCGAAGGTATTCATCGTAATACTGCTCAAGACCGCCTTTGCCGACTATGTCGCCCGGACGGAAACCTTTTTCTCTCACCTCCGGATCCTCGAGCTGTTTTGGGCTGATCTCGCCAACGTAACCGAGTACATGGGCGAGCGACGTGCCGAGCGGGTAAAATCGTTGCGGCTGCAATTCGACGCGAAGCTCGGGAAATTCGAGCAAATGTGACTCGACCCAGGAAATATCGTCGATCCCAACATTTTCCTTGAGGACCATCGTTTCGAAGTCATTTTGCTTTTTGATCAGATTTAGACGTTCGACAACAAATTGGCGATCGATCTTCAGCCCGCGGGAATAGTCATCAACCCGGTCGTTGACATTGACGGATTTAAGCGGCTCGTTTGAAAGAACGACGTTATATGTGGGCCGCGAATCGACGAGTAGCGTTCCATTACGGTCGAAAATCGCCCCGCGCGGAGCCGGGATCGGTATCAGGCGGACTCTTTGATTTTCGGCACGCTCGCTATAGTATTCGCCTTTAACGATTTGCAGGTAATAGAGCCGTATGCCCAAAAGAGTCAACAGAATAAAGGCAAGTGCCTGGATCGTGACAACCCTAAGGCCAAGATTTTGAACGTGATCACCGATCTTCATATTTTAATAATGATCTCTATTTATTCAATCTAATCGGGTTTCGCCGACGGGTTTGGCGTCGAGGCGCAAAAACGTCACGCTTTTTGCGCCGGACCTTATCGCCCGAGAAACTTTGCAGAACGAGATAGACGAGCGTCCCGGCGATCGTTGTTCCTATCAGCGAGTATGCGCCGGTGACCAAAATGTCGCCCCTCGGCGGCTGGCCAAATAGCCGATGCAGGCCGTAATAGATCAGAGTATTCAACAAGCTCGCTCCAGCTATGACGGGGATCCGTAAGATAAGGTTGTCCATGTAGACACGCCTTGCTATCTCAGAAACAATGAATGCGATAACGGTTTTGGAGAATCCGTTCGCCCCAAGCAAACCACCGCTTAAGGCATCTACAGCGATGCCCGAAATCGTGCCGAAAAGGATTGCCCTGATCGCGTTTCGCTGGAGAGCCGCGTAGACGATAATGATCAAGGGAAAGTCTATGTAAGCAAAAGGTTCGGCAACATTTCGCAGCGTCCACTGCAGGACAATCGCGACGATCAAACAAATTGTAAGCCTTACGCCTTCCATTCTTCTTTAGTTCAAAGTTCAAAGTTTCGAGGTTCGCGGACTTAGAGTCGTAACTTTGAACTTTGAACTTATTTCTTAACCGCATTCGGGAGTTTCTGTTCGAACTGATCTCTAGAGGGCGGTTCGTATAGGAGAATACCGACCTCCTGCATCGAATCTAGCCGCGCCGCCGGTCGGATCTCGATCTGGTGCGGCGTCGTCGCGGATCCGCTGACCACATTTACGATCTCGCCGACCTTAAGGCCCGGCGGGTAGATCCCGTCCTGCCCGGTCGTAAACACGGCTTGTCCGACCCGCACATCGACCGTACCGGGTACGTATCTCATTTCAAGTAAATCGCTTTTACTCGTGCCCATAACCACACCTAACGCATTTGATTGGCCTATCAGTCCGATAACGGCACCGAGGCCCGATTTGTTACGTGTGACGAGGTCAACCTGGCACGTGAGCGGGCTGACCGCCGTGACGCGTCCGACGAGACCGCCATCGGTAACAACCGGCATATTCAACTTTACGCCGTCGAGGCTGCCGCGATTAACGATCGACGAATCGAACCAAACGGACGGATCACGACCGATGATCCGGGCCGTCAAAACCTTGTATTTGCTCGCCTCTTTGAGTTGGAGCAGCGATTTCAGACGTGTATTCTCAGAAGCGAGATCCTCTTTTTGCTTTACTTCGACCTCGAGTTCCTGGACTTTCTGTTTGAGAATGTCGTTGTCGCTCTGTGCGGAGCGGAGATTTGAGATCGAGGTGAAGTAGTTCGAGACGGACGCTGTAATGGATGTTGCCGGTGATTGAACAAAATCCGCCGCCGTCTGCGTCCATGAGCGCACTACCCGCTGACCTGACGAGATCTCTTTCGCATCAAATGCCATCAAAACAAAATTGACGAGCAGAAGCGCGATCATCAGCCAAGGGGTCAATCGCCAAACATCTTTTTGACTACGCTCAAGCATCTTTCCAGTTGGCAGTTGCAGTATGCAGTTGGCAGTAAAATTCCTGACTGCCTACTGCCGTTGCCAACCGCCTACCTTCTTAATTACCCGTCATCAATGAATTGTCCCACTTTACGCGTTTGAGGAGCTCAAAATCGGAGAGCATTTTGCCCGTGCCAAGCACGACCGACGAAAGCGGATCGTCGGCAATTACGACCGGCAGGCCGGTTTCGATCATCAGGCGTTTATCGAGATTTTTGAGCAAGGCACCGCCGCCTGTGAGGACAATGCCGCGTTCGATAATGTCGGCCGAGAGTTCGGGCGGCGTGCGTTCGAGTGCAACACGAACGGCGTTGATGATCGTCGAGACCGAATCCGAAAGGGCTTCGCGGATCTCTTCGTCTGTCATTGTGATTGTCTTTGGGATACCTTCGATCAGGTTACGGCCGCGAACGTCCATCGAGAGCGGTTCTTCGAGCGGGAAAGCACTGCCGAGGGCGATCTTGATCGCTTCCGATGTGCGTTCGCCGATCAGTAGATTGTATTTGCGTTTGATGTACTGCGTGATGGCCTCGTCCATCTCATTTCCGGCCACGCGAACGGCGCGAGAGTAAACGATTCCCGAAAGCGAGATGACCGCGATGTCAGTAGTTCCGCCGCCGATATCGACGATCATATTGCCGTGCGGCTCGGTGATGGGCAACCCGGCCCCGATCGCGGCGGCCATTGCTTCCTCGACAAGGTAAACTTCCGAGGCCTTTGCACGATATGCCGAATCCTCGACCGCGCGGCGTTCGACCTGCGTGATCTCAGACGGGATGCCGATGACGACACGCGGGCGGACCCACGATTTGCCATTGTGAGCTTTCCGGATAAAATGCTGAAGCATCTTTTCCGTCACTTCAAAATTGGCGATCACGCCATCTTTCATCGGGCGGATCGCGACGATATTGCCCGGCGTCCGGCCAAGCATCTCTTTTGCGTCGCGTCCGACAGCCTCGACCTGATTAGTAACCCTGTTGATCGCGACTATCGACGGCTCAGAAACGACGATGCCCCTGCCTTTAGCGTAAACGAGCGTATTGGCCGTTCCCAGGTCGATCGCCAAATCGCTGGAAAATAAACTAAATAAAGACTTAAATGCCATTTCAAAATAAACTTGTGATCCTAAATTAATGCATTAGATATTTTGTTAAACGGAGGGTAAAAGCTCCCGGTGTGTTCGCGGGACTGTTAATTACGAGGACACCGTCGCCCAAAATGTCTAACCTAACAGCATACACTTATTTATTAGCAATTTTCTAATAGAACTAGAGTTTTTATTTAACGGACCGCCAAAAAAATACTCCAGTCGATCCTCCGGAATTTCTCGTACAAAAAAAGGCGGCCCGAGGGCCGCTATTCAGTAAATGATGAACGGTGAATGATGAATGATGAATGAGTAAAACATTCACCATTCACAATTCACCATTCACCAATATCTTTGATCCCTCATTCGAGGCCGACAAAGTCTTCGTCCGTCAGGGTGTCAAAGACTTGTAAGGCACGTTGCTGGAAGCGATAGGTTCGCGATACAACGCCGACGATGTAGGTCTGGCCG
>JAYUDV010000176.1:0-1787 GCA_043739565.1 Chloracidobacterium sp. | reverse complement strand
GTTGACCGGGCCAAAACCGGCATCCTGAAAAATATCGAATTAACACTCAATTCATCCGACCGCGTCGGTTTGACGATGAGCGAATATATCTCTCAGGGCGATTGGCGTTTGTACTTTTTGTATCGCGACCGCATCAGGCAGGTTACGCCGGCAAACGTCAAACGGGTTGCCGAAACTTATTTCAAACAATCAAATCGGACGCTCGGAATTTTTGTCCCGACCGAAAAACCGGATCGCGCCGAAATCCCGCAGGTTAAAGAAGATGCCCTTGCCGCAATGCTCAAGGATTACAAGGGTGATGCGGTAATGGCGGCCGGCGAAACATTTGACCCGTCACCCGCGAATGTCGAATCACGGGTTAAACGAGCAAAAATCGGTTGGATCGATGTTGCTCTTTTGTCAAAGAAAAATCGCGGCGAATCAGTCCTGGCAAATTTGAATTTGCGTTTCGGCGATGAAAAATCCTTGATGAATCGCGCCAGCGCCGCAGGTTTTGCCGGACGTATGTTGATGCGTGGCACAACCAAACATACGCGCCAACAAATTCAGGATGAATTCGATAAATTAAAAGCTCAAGTCAATGTCGGCGGCGGCGCAACCAGTGCGAATGTCTCGATCGAAACAAAGCGCGAAAATCTGCCCGCCGTAATACGGTTGGCAGCAGAGATTCTGCGCGAACCAGCCTTTCCGCAAACCGAATTCGACCAGTTAAAACAGGAAACTTTGACGCAGATCGAAAGCCAAAAAAGCGAGCCGACGTCAATCGCTTTTACGGAACTCAGTCGGCATTTTAACGTCTATCCGAAAGGCCATCCGTCATATTCCGGTACGTTTGAGGAAACAATCGCCGATGCGAAAGCGGTGACTTTGGACGACGTTAAGAAGTTTTACAAGGATTTTTACGGCGCCTCCAACGGGCAAATGACTGTCGTCGGCGATTTTGACGAAAAGGAAATTTCGGCCCTGACGCAGGAGCTTTTCAGCAATTGGAAAAGCCCGAATGGCTACACGCGGATCAAAACTGAATATAATGCCATCGCCCCGATAAACAAATCCATCGAAACGCCGGACAAGGCAAACGCAGTTTTTCTCGCCCGTCTCAATGTCAAAATTCGTGACGACAGCGCCGATTATCCGGCTCTAACGCTTGGAAATTACATGCTCGGCGGCGGATTTTTGAATTCGCGTTTGGCGGCGCGGATTCGCGGTCGGGATGGCTTGAGTTATGGCGTCGGCTCGTCGTTTAGTGCAAGCCCATTGGACGAATCGGGGTCATTTTTCGCAAACGCGATTTACGCACCGCAGAATGCCGAAAAACTCGAGGCCGCATTCAAAGACGAACTCGCCAAGCTGCAAAAAGACGGTTTTACGGCGGCGGAAGTAGAAGCGGCGAAAAGCGGCTGGCTGCAATCGCAGCAGCTTTCACGGGCGCAGGATCGCGAACTTTCGCGAAGATTGAATAACTATCTATTCCTCAGCCGCACACTTGTCTTTGACGCGGATTTTGAAAGTAAAATCAAGGCACTAACTGTCGAGCAAATCAACGCGGCAATGCAAAAATACATCACGCCCGATAACATCACGATCATCAAAGCGGGCGATTTTGCCAAGGCAAAAAACAAAGCCGCTCAGTAAGCCGGCAAATCAGGATAGTTTTAACGCAAGGACGCAAAGACGTTGTTTTTGAATAAAGGGAACCTCTAAAATTAGAGTATTTAAACACAAAGCACTCAAAGGGAAGACACAGAGAACACAAAGAAATCATGTGGTATCAACACTTTGTGGCC
>JAYUDV010000175.1:0-28694 GCA_043739565.1 Chloracidobacterium sp. | reverse complement strand
CCGTGCTTGATATGTATATCTTTGAAAGTCTAAACGAAGTGAGATCGCAGACCGAGAAGTGGTTGGAAATCTACAACCACCACCGCCCGCACGATTCGCTCGGAGGCATGCCTCCGAGCGAATATCTCACAAAACATAACCCGGAATACTCCAGTTTAAACTGGCGCTAATCAAGGGAGGTTTACACCCATACGCCAATTTCCACACCGCAGCCGCAATCAAGTGTCTTGACCTTACCGAGGAATCCATTTGGTTATATTAATTAGTCCGTTGGAGGCCTTAGGTTGAGGTGGCCCAGTTCTTCGTAATAGTCCAGTTTTAAGAACAATTCTTCTATATTAATGGATTCAGCACATGAGCCCGCGGTAAGAATGTTTAAAAGCTCTCTTACGGAAACGATTCCCTGGCGGTCTATCACGGAATCGATAATACATAACAGGCCTTTGTCGGTAAGGCTCAATCTGGAGTCCCAAAGCGTCTTAAAAGGTACGGCCACATGTGTTGTTCTGTGATGTATCATAGGAAGGAATTTAGTGGAATCGGACACCGGCGTACGGAGAGCTCCCACACACCCCGTACGACGCAGTGCCCGACGACTGCCGTGAGCCAATATGGTCTAAACAATACTGGTTCGTCGACAGATATGAATCTTCTAATGATTAATCGCCCCTACGTTTGCGAAACAATCATCAACAGAATTCCACGATAGCACTATATAGTGCTAGTTTCAAGTTCCGGTGAGAGATTTTTATCGAGTAACGAATTTATATATTTGTTTATGGGTAGAGCCTCGCGCGAAAAGCCAGCACGTCTTGCCGGGAAGCTTCGAAAGATCAGAGAAACCTTAGGTCTATCTCAGGAAGGCATGCTAATCAAATTAGGGTATCAAGGTTCTACTATAAGTAGGACTAGTATTTCCGGATACGAGTTGGGAGTTCGTGAACCATCGTTGCTGACACTGTATGCTTACGCGAATCTCGCGAATGTTTATATGGAACTATTAGTCGACGACAATCTGGCTCTACCGGAGGAATTGCCATCGGAAGAAAAAAACTCAGGAAAGAAATTTTCATCTGATTTCAAATAGATTCTGCGTCGTCTGAACAGGTGTGTGACGATTAGACCGGGCACTCAGCAGATGTCCGGTGAGTTGCTAACGAAATTGGCCCGGCGGGTAAGACTCAAACCAGCGAATTAGATTTCTCTACATCGCGCCTGCTAGGTCGAAACGGACGCCCGATGGTGAGCTTTTGGTGATCTGTAAAATCCAGATGCCATATACATTGTAGGTTTCGAACCAGATGTTTTATGGAGCGAGTTTGTCGGTTTGAACGAAGCCTTTCTGTTTTGGCTCATCTCCTCACGGCGACGCTATCGGCAGAGATTCGGCCCCCTCCTTCACATCGGACGACGCAGACCTGGAAGGTTAGCGCGAACGCTGCACTCACTCTTTCGCTTTGGGCTTAGTTTTGTCTGACTGTAAGAATTTGATAGCCGCGTCGACAACCTCGTCGCGTTTTTCGATGAAAAGCCCGCGAATTGTCGGCTCGACCCTGATCGTCGGCTGGATTCCGATCCTTTGCAACTGCCGGCCATCGGCATGTCGTACGTTATGCCCGGTAAATCCGACGCTTATGTTCCCGGGTAAAACCATGTAGCTTATATCGCCATTCGCACCCGCTGTCGGCGTTCCGACAAACGTAACATTGGTCGCCGCCTCGGAAACAGGCACGTATGTTCCGATTGGCTCTGCGCATACTCGTTGATCAGCATCACGATCTTTCCTTTATAAACGTCCCCTTTTCGGTCGGGCAAATACTGGGTGAAACCAAAGCTAGTGCCATTAATGTAATCCGCTTCGCCGCGGTTCATAGCCGCCCAGATCGGGTTTGAAAAAAGCGCCGCGGGGACGTTCGTTTTTTCCGTGAGACGCGGAGCGATCTCCCACGCTGTGCCGTTCGGATAGCCCCGCATATCGAAGATCGTCGCGGGCGTGTCCTTGACCGTCTCAAACATTTTATTAACATCGCCAAGATTGAGTCGTCCCAAATCGACATATCCGTAACCGCTAGGCAGAACGTTGAAGACCGGAAGCTCCTTTTGCTTTTTATCGACATATGCCCATCTGGGGTCATTGCCCGTAACCGTCGCAGCGACCTCAGTTTCGCGAATCAATCCGTCACTCGCTCGCAATTTTAATTTGAATCTACTATTTTCCGGTCCCCGCAGAAAATTAGTGTAAAGCACCCGTGCAAGAGCCTGGGGCGTAGAAGCCGAAAAATAGGCGGCATGTTTAGCGATAAAGCTATCGGCGGGCTCGCCGTTGACCGCCAACACGGTATCGCCAGCCTTTACGTTCTTCACATCGTCGAAAACGTAGTTTACGACGGCTTGATCCTGGATTTGGGCAATGCTTACCGGCGCCACAAACAAGCCCCATTGTTTGGCCGAGGCCGGCGTGCCTGTCACAAAACCGTGTGAGTCGTGAATCTCCGACACCATGCTGCGGACCGTAAGCTGATAGTCCGCCGCATCTTTACTTGCTTCGAACCTCGATACATAACTCGACAAGATCTCGTCCCGCCTGCCGATCAAATCTCTATATGGGAAAAAGTAAGTGATCACATTCCAGAAGCGAAATAATGACAGAAGGCGATATTCTGCATTTGGGAAGGCCATTTCGCTATATGGATTGTCTTTCGGAGGTATTTGCGGGGTGTTTGCCATTACAAGATCTTTACGTGCGGCACTTACTTTGGCGCCCCCCGCTATTTTCAGAGCCTCTTTCATGGAGGCATCTTCTCCTGCGACCACGGGAACTATGACATGCGGTTGAAAACCGCCTGTTCCGTCGGGGTTGATCAGTTCGGCGGTCCGCATTGTCACCGACACGCCGTCGGGTAACTTCATTTTAAAATTTTTCACGCCGGGCTCGCGTTCGGAATCAGCAGTCCGCAAGACAACAACCTTTTTTGTTGCTTGCAAGCCGCTGATGATAGTCGCAGGGAGCGGCGCTTGCTCATTTATCAGCAAAAGCGTCGGGAGCATCTTGTTTTTATTCTTTCCGATCAGGGTTTCCGGGGCGGTCGTTATCATGGACGAATAGTACCCTCCGCTCGACGTCCCGGTTTGAGGGGCATATCCGTTGTGCATTCTCGATCGGTAGTTCCCAAGCGTAATATTCACGTCCAGCGAATGCTCAAAAATTTGCCGAAGGAAATCGTAGAAAGTAAAATTAAAGAGTTCCGAGGGTTCGTCGCCAACCCCGCGAGCGTCTATGATGATCGATCGGGCCTGGTCGATCAGCGGGAGATTCTTCTGAAGGACCTCAAGATACTTTTCCTGATCCCGGTTTCGAGCTATCGAAGCGCCACCGGCTCAACATACAAAACCCCATTTTCTAAACGCAGAAATTCCTTTACATCGAGCGTGGGCTTATCTGGGGCTTTAAGGCCAGCCCCGCCCTCGGCATAAGTGTTTTTATCATTCAAAAACGAAAGCAGATGATTGATGGCCGCGCTATATTCCTGCGGCGTTTTCGCCGCATTAACCTGGGGGATAGTCTCGACTAACGCTTTGTCCCAGTCGACATCGCGGTACGCAAGATACGGATGAAAATATTTGACCGCACCCCAGACCTTTGCTAGTCCAACCAGCCGCTCGATCCGCGATCTGTCTTTCTGTTGAACGACCGCTTGCAAATCCTGAGCCGGAGTGATGCCGAAGAGAGCCAAAAGGATAAGAACAAGCAATAAGGTTTTTCGTTGCATATTTCGTCTCTAAAAGATTTTTTCACGTCATTGTATATTAATATGTCCGAACTATCAGCTACTTAAATCTTGGTATTCAGCCGCGTCATCCTATTGAAATTTCATGAGCTACGTATTCTCAAGAACTTTCACCGACGACAATCTCCACCGATATTAACCGATTGGGTTCTCATGGCAGCAAATTTTGCCACTGATTACCTGTCGGCAGCTATTTCCTGCCATTTAGTTAGAGCCTGCGTTACTAGGCGATCGCGCTTCCTGGACAATTTGGAGGAATTGTTTTGAGCGTTCGGTGACGATGTGAGCGTTGCCTTCGCGGATGGCTTTGACATTTACGAGGTCGGTGCCGATGCCTAGGGCCGAGGCTCCGGCTTTAATAAAATCTGCCGCAGTTTTTAGCGAAACGCCGCCAGTCGGGATGATCTTAATTTGCGGGAACGGGCCCTTCAGATTTTTAACGTAACTGGCTCCCCCGACCGATCCGCACGGGAAGACCTTGACGAAATCGGCCCCGGCGCTCCACGCCGTTATGACTTCGGTCGGCGTCAGCACGCCCGGCATTACCGGTGCGCTATAACGGTGGCAAAGGGCGATAGTATTGAGATTGAGCGCCGGGCTGACGATGAACTGAGCTCCGGCCAGCAGACACGCCCGGGCAGTTTCAGGGTCGAGCACGGTTCCGGCACCGACCAGCACGGCGCTGCCGTATTTGTCGGCGACCTTTTCGATCACTTTTATCGCCCCGGGAATGGTCATTGTGATCTCAAGCACATTAACGCCCCCAGCCTTAATAGCCTCGATCACTTGCATCGCCTCGTTCGCTGACGAAGCCCGCACCACCGGCACGAGGCCAATATCTTCGATTTGTTTTACGATCTGTGCTTTGTCCATAATATGTATTTGCTTTCCGGGCTCTGTCCGTCTATTTGCGGAAAACTATGCTTTTGGGTCGCTCTTACCAATAATTATGCGGCTATGCCGCCGAATATTGACAGCGGCCTAGCCGCTAAGATTTTTTTGCATGGGGAAAAACATAGCCTTTCCGCAAAAAAGCGGCATAGTCGCAAGAACTAGCGAGCGACTCGCGCGCCCGCGCCTTTCATTACTCTTAGAACGTCAGAAAGCCCGACCGTTGTCGTGTCGCCCGGTGTTGTCATTGCAAGTGCACCGTGAGCGGCACCGCAATTGACCGCCCACTCCGGTGATTCGCCGGTCAGGAATCCGTAGATCAGCCCCGAGGCAAACGAATCGCCGCCACCGACGCGGTCGAAAATATGGAGATCAGGCCGCATGATCGCCTGAAAAAGTCGGCCTTCAGTAAAACAAACGGCCCCCCAGTCGTTGACCGACGCCGTTTTGGCATTGCGAAGTGTAGTTGCCGCAACTGCAAAGTTTGGGAAGTCAGCAACCGCTCGGCGAATCATTTTTTCAAACTTTACAATGTCAAGCTTGGAATGATTCTCATCCTGACCTTCGACTTCGTAGCCGAGGCAGGATGTGAAATCTTCTTCGTTGCCGATCATTACATCGACGTATTGAGCGAGATCGCGGTTAACTTCCTGCGCCTTGGCCTGGCCGCCGATTGCTTTCCAGAGCGAGTCGCGGTAATTGAGATCGTACGAGATGATAGTGCCGTGCTTTTTGGCGATCTTCATCGCTTCTTTGGCAACTTCGGGGGTGGACTCGGACAACGCACAGAAAATGCCGCCGGTGTGGAGCCACCTCGCTCCTTCGTCACCAAAGATCTTTTCCCAGTCGATGTCGCGTTTCTTTAGCTGAGAAACCGCCGTATTGCCGCGATCCGAACAGCCAAGAGCCGCGCGAACACCAAAGCCGCGTTCGGTGAAGTTCATACCGTTGCGAACGGTTCGTCCGACGCCGTCGTATTTGATCCATTTGACGTGCGATTGATCGACGCCTCCCTGATACATCAGATCCTGCACCAACCGGCCGATCGGATTGTCAGCGAGCGCCGTTACTACCGCGGCATCGAGGCCGAAACAGCGTTTCAGTCCGCGCGAGACGTTATACTCACCTCCACCCTCCCAAACCTCGAAGGACCGCGTCGTATGTATCCGTTTATCCCCCGGATCGAGCCGAAGCATGACCTCACCCAATGAGACAATGTCCCACTTACAACTGTCTTTTGGTTTGATATTCAACATATCGCTTCTTAATCTTCTAAATCATTTCTGCTGTTCGCCAAGATACAGATCTCGTCCCCCCGCTCGACATTACATAATCCGCCGGCGCCTCGATCAGGTTTCTGGTCGGCGTCTCGATTCGTCCGATCGCCCTCAGCTTCCGGCCGGGATTCTAGTCACCAAAAACACCATCCGCGATCACGGTGCCGCCTTTTGCACCCGGAAAACACGCCTCGACAATGTCCGGAACATATTTATTTGCCCATTTTATGCTCATTGGTCGGTGATGTTCCAACAGGACTACTTTCCTACCGAAAAACCGCCGTCAATCTCGAACGCCGTACCTGTCACGAACGCCGCCTCATCACTAGAAAGATAAAGAACGGCCGCGGCGATCTCATCCGGCTTTCCCATTCGTCCAATAGCCTGAGTCGCGGCCATTTCGGCGTAAGCTTTTTGCGGGTCGGGATACTCGGAAATGCGATCCATTACAAATTGAGTCTCAACACGGCCGGGGCAAACCGCGTTGGCACGGATTCCCTGCAAAGCATGGTCAAGGGCGATACATTTTGTGAAACCAACAACCGCAAATTTTGTTGTGCAATAGGCTAATCGGTCCTTTATCGCAACCACGCCGCCAATCGACGAGATGTTAATTATGACGCCGTAGTGGTGCTCTATCATCGAGGGTAGAAATGCCTTTGTAAGATTGAACATGCCACGAACGTTAACGCTATAGAGCCGGTCAAGATCTTCGCCGGATGTTTGCGTGATGGTGCCCACGTGGCCGATTCCCGCGTTGTTTACGAGAATGTCGAGCTTCCCCGATCGTTCTAGAAGCGTTTCCGCAACCAGATTGCACTCAGCTGCTTCGGCTACATTTAGTTTCCGAAACGAGGCCTTTAGACCGTTACCGGTAATCTTGTCCGCGACACGTTTGCCATTTTCTTCGTCGATATCCGTGACATAAACAAAAGCTCCGGCGGCGGCAAGCGTATGGACGATTGTTTCTCCGATCCCTGAACCGGCTCCAGTTACAAGGGCAACTTTACCTTTTAGATTAAACATATTCTAAATGGATTTTACGGGATTTGAAAGAACCCCGAGACCGTCGATTTCTACCTCGGCGACATCACCGTCCTTCAGAAATATTGGAGGTTTTCTCGCAAAGCCAACGCCGGGCGGCGTTCCGGTCGCGATGATATCGCCCGGTTCAAGGGTAATTGAGCAAGACAGAAATTCTATCAGCTCCGGTATGCGAAATATGAGCTCGCTCGTACTGGAATCCTGAAGCGTTTTGCCGTTAAGCCTGAATTGTATTCGCAGGTTATTCGGATCGCCGATCTCGTCCGCCGTTGCGACAAATTCACCAAATGGAGCAAACGTATCGCAAGATTTGCCGCGTTGCCATTGACCATCCGCAAATTGAAAATCACGGGCTGAGACATCGTTAAAATTCGTATAGCCGAAGACATAATTCATGGCTTCCGAGGCACCTACATTTTTTGCTTTGCGTCCAATGACAAAGGCAAACTCGGCCTCGTAATCAACTTGTCGGCTCCCTGCGGGCAGTAGGATCGGCTGATGTGGAGCAGCGACGCTTGTTACAAACTTTGAGAAGATGATCGGCGATTTCGGGATGTCCATCCCGGTCTCGATTGCATGATTGCGATAATTCAGGCCGATACATATTATTTTTGACGGACGCGGAATGGGTGCCTCAAGTCTAATTTGCGTACGGTTGAATAACGGCAGATCTCCTTTGTCGATCGCGTCCTGGGCTAGCGATAGAAACCGTGTTTCGAGGTCGTAACACCTCAATATCTCGGCCGCAGTTAATCCCTGCGGTAGGACCGACGGAGTCAGGTCAGCGATTTGGTCTTTTGAGACAAAGGCTCCGATCCTGTAACGGTTTTCGACTCCTGACGTTCCCTTTCCGGCGTTAAAGGCAACTAATTTCATATTCTCGTCGTTCTTAGAAATCTATTTTTGGCATTCGTCCGTCGTTAGGGTCGGCCCAACGGGTGTTTGGAACAATGGGCGACCAATTCGGCCTGAGCGGATCTTTATCGTAACTATAACCCCCGAGGCGTTTGTAGAGATCGCTGTATTCGGCCAATTTATCACGATTTAGCTTCACCCCAAGACCAGGACCGTCCGGAACTTTTATTTTTCCGTCTTTGTACGGCATCAGGCCTCCCTCGATAATGTCGTCCGTCAGGTGGTGGTAGTGTGCATCAGCCGCAAAACTTAGGTTTGGAATGACTGCTCCGAGATGAAGCATAGTCGCAAGCTGAATTCCCAATTCACCGGACGAGTGGACGGCAACGCCGAGCTGAAACGTCTCACAAACCCCCGCCGCTTTGATGCATTGACGGATCCCGCCCCAAAAAGTTGTATCGAGAAGGATCACATCGACTGCGGTATCAAGAACGTTGGCGGCAAGCTGCTCAAAATTCACAACGACGGTATTGGTCGCAAGCGGCATTCGCACCTTTTCACGCGTGCGGCGCATACCGTGAAGGCCGAAAACCGGATCCTCGAAATAATCGTTCCGAATGTCCTCGATCTGTTGGCCGAACCAGATAGCCTGTTCGGTTGACCAAGCCGCGTTCGGGTCGAAACGGAACGAGTCTCCGCTTTTTGCGTCCGTTCCGAGTTCCGCAGCCAAGGCTCGGTAGCATTCAAGCTCGTATTCGGGATGAAAAACACCGCCTTTTAGTTTATGCGAGGTAAAGCCGTGCTTCGCTTTAAGCTGGCGGGCATGTTCAACGAGTTGGCTAATAGTTCTGACTTCGCCCTCGCCAGTTTTTGTGTTTGCGTATCGAAAAAACAGGTATGAAGCGAACGGCACTTCGGACCGCAGTTTGCCGCCGAGGATGTCGTATACCGGAACGTTCCATTTCTGCCCGATGATGTCGAGACAGGCAAACTCGAGCGCGGCGACGATCTGCGTCCGATTGTTATAAAGCGACGCGGTCGGGTTCGCGATCTTGAAACGCATTTCCTCAAGGCGAGCTGGATTGTGGCCAACGAGATATTCTTTCATTGAGCGAAAAACGGCCTCGCCCGACTCGCCGCCGCCGCCCATTTCGCCTAAACCGATAATTCCTTCGTCCGTCTCAACCTCGACGATCGTGCGGACAAACCGGCCCCAATGGGCGCCGACCGCATGTCTCAACGGGGCTTCGAGCGGTACAGTGACGGTGGTGGCCTTGATATCGGTTATTTTCATGGCGTGATCTTATTATCTTTTAGAAACTTCCACACTTCGTCGTACGCACCAAGATAATCTGCCTGGGTAAATCCGCCGTGGCCGCCCCCTTTTACAGTATAGAGTTTGTTTTTAACATGCGCCTTGTCGAGGGCGTCGCGGAGCCGCGTCGCCTGTGTGTACGGTACGACATCATCCTTATCGCCATGTATAGTCAGGATAGGCGGCAGTCCCCCACGAACATAAGTCAGCGGCGAGACTCGTTTGGCGACCTCGGCAGCGTTTGTCTGGCTGCCCATCCACATTACTGCGTAACTTTTGATGTTTACGCCCTGGATCAGGTCATTGACGTCCGAGATACCATACCAATTTACGATAGCAGCGACGTTTAGCTTTTCGTCGCCGTAACAATTGCTGTCGAGTCCCGTGCCGTCGGGCAGCATCCCCGTAATAAGCGACAAATGGCCACCAGCCGAATGTCCGGTCAGAACGATCTTCGAGGTGTCGAAATTCCATTGTTTCGCGTTACGAAAAACCCAACGAAGGGCACACCGAGTGTCCTCGACCGCCGCTGGTGCGAGCGTGTTCGACGCCATGCGATACTCGACATTCACGACGCGCCAACCCCTTTCCAAGAATGGTAAGAACTGTAGCAGGCTCGTCTCTTTTGTTCCGAATATCCAACCGCCGCCATGCATATAAACAAGCGTCGGCTGCGGCGTGTTGATATCATGCTGATACCAAACGTCGAGCTTTAGCAATGTGTTATTACCGGAGCCATAAACAATATCGGGCTGGACCCAATAGCGGGCGCCGGACTCGGCCGCAAACGGCGTCGTGAGTTTGTCCTGAGCGATAACGACAATACCGAAGGTGATTGAAATTACGACTAGAAAGAGGTTTTTCATCGCTGTTTCCTACGCTGGCTTAATACCGGTATTTGTGGCTGTATAAGATTTGCCCTGATAATTGATGTTACGCAGCGCGGCATTAGCGGCAAATTTTCCAAAATTTGGTTTCGCGGTGATCCCGCCAAAAAGTCCCGCATTTATACCGAAGATCGAATCAACAATCGGTTCGAGATAGTTGCATCCCGAAACGCAGGCCCAATCGTTAATATAAGGTGGGTCGGAGGTCGATTTTGCGGCACCGCCGTTCGATTCGGGTGGGTAAAACGCCTCAGTAAAATGCGCTTGTGCGATTGGCCCTTGCTGCGTTGTCTTTGCTAAACCCTTCATCCATTCGAAGGCAGCCTCGACCTCGCCGGCGACAAAAAACCCGCTTAGAGCGAGTGCGGGCCATGCCGTATAAGCCCCAGTCCATTGATGATCGGGTCGGATGCTGAATGTAACGTCCAGATCGTGCGTCGAAAGAGCACGCATCCATGTCGGCGTCTGTAGTTCGCGTTTGAAAAATGCCACCATCTCGGTCTTTTGCTTTTGAGGCATCATATCGCCGATATTCATCAGCGTCGTCCCGAAATCGTAGCAGTGATGCACCTCATTGTAGGAACCGTCGGGCAGCCGACACCGCCAGATGCCTTTGCCGTCAACGTAAAGTTCCTGCACGCGTTTGCCCAACTGCTGCGCCTCTTTTCGCATCGCTGACGCGTTGTCTTTTTGACCTTTGAAGTCGAGCAGTTCGGCGGCGAAACGGAGGTTGTAAACATTAGCGGCATTGAGGCCCGCGACTTCGTGAACGTAGCTCGATACAGCTTCCAAAAGGTTGTTCACGCCCCCGTAATCGGCGAGGCCGTGTTTGTTAGTGTCGAGTTCGCGCCAATGTTCGGCGTAGGAGAGCAGATGATCGAACACCTTCTTGCCGCCAACCGTCTTGTCGAGCCAGGCTTGGTCGCCCGTCCAACGCAAATATTCTTTCGCTATCCGCGACATGGCAAAATCGTTGACCGAATACCATGGCCCGATGCCCACACCAGTCAAAAACTCGGTTCCAAAATGCTGATGAACGTCGACCGTCATCCACGTTTCCATCATCCTCCGCAAAATGGCGGGGTCGAGCATCGCCAGGAGCATCGCGCTCAAGCTGATGTCCCACAAAAAAGTGGCGGTTTCCCAGTATCTAGGCATCAGCGTCACATATGTCGTACCGTACACTGAATGCGTCGTCGTCCGTTTAAAATAGACGGCGGACATCACCGCCGAATGATAAAGCCGTTTAAGCGATTCATCCTCCGTTACAAGTGTTGGCAAATAGCCGGAAAATCGATCGTTGTTTGGCGTAAAAACGGCCCTCAGCTCGGCGTTCCATTCGTCATATGTCGCTTTAGCAACCGCGTCAAAACGATCGATGATCGTGTCGTAATCCTTTTGCGCATCGGACGTAGTTTCACCGAGCGAGTTCACAAACGTCACCGACCTGGATTCATTTGGTGCGAGATCGAAGTTGTAGATGAGCCACGACGGAAAGATCTGGTCCGGAGCGGGCGAAGAGCCTTGCAGTACTACAGAGGTGGTCCGGATGGATTTGCAGAGAACCGCGTTTCGCGATTTATCGATCGTCCTCGAGTTATCGAATTCGCCAGGCGACGAAGGCCCCCACGGAGCTACCAATTTTGAGGCACCGCCGTTGATGGCGAGTTTGATCTCGGTCTTGCGACGCTGGTTTGAGAGGTTCTTGACCGTAAATTTGACCGCGACCGACATTGTTTTGAACGGAACAATGGTCACGCTGGTTATCTCAAGCCCCTTGAACTGGGTTTTCCGTTCTATCCGGTCGGGCTGCCATACGAATTCGATCGGCGTCTTTGTCGATGCAAAATATTCGCCGTCAACGTACAAAATTCCCGTCAAAAGTTCACCGCCCGAACCTAGCGGCGCCACGTTCATCTCGCCCTGAGCGAAAGGCGGAAAGGCGATACTTCGAACGCCAACGACGTCCATTGCTGCTTGAGCGCAGCCCCATTGATTTGTAAGGCCGGGCCAGGCGTATAGATCGAGAAATTTATGCGTCATGGTCACTGACCGCATCGAATCGCATGTCGGAATATCAGGCAGAGACAACGCTGCTGCTAAATTTACCTCAGGTTTTGTTCCAGCGAAACCGGTCGATTTTAACAACGTCGGCACAGCGACCGCGACCGATATCGTTTTCAGAAAGTCTCGTCGTTTAAGATTAGCCATATTTCAAGAAGAGTTCCGCGGGAGATCCGCCTATTCTATTTCAATTTTTATAGTTGCCGTCTCAAATGGCTTCAACATCACAATTAGCGGGGCGATTTGCGAGATCCTTTGTAACAGCTTGGTCTCCGTTAATGAAACAAGAGATGCTGATTTGATACTAACGGGCAACTTAATATGGACGGTCGCCCCGCGACCGGCAAACTCCTGAAGACGTATGATATAAACCTTGTTCAATTGAGGATTCAGGGGAGCTGCACTTACCTCGCCGCGGATCACTGTGTCCGACAGTGGCTTAACATCTACGATCTCAACATTTGGCTGATCAAGCGAAAAAAAACCGCCGCTCGACTGGACCGGTGACACGCTAACATACTCAACCCGCAACGGTACATTAAAGTCTGCTCCGAGCGACCACGCCTTGACGGGATCAAATGTGCCGTCAGACGAAACCGCGTAGTCGTATTTATAATTACCGCTCAGTCCAGGCTCAACTGTTGCCACGTTTAGAACGCCTTTATCGTGAGTGTCGGCCTGATTGCTGCTACGCAGGGCTCGCGAGTAAATTGTCGCCTCGGGCAGTGGAAATTTGCCCGTAAGCATGGCCGGAAGTTCCTTTGGAGCATCTTTCGGCTGCCCTTTTGTTGACACAAAACCGGGATAGATCCAATGAAAGGCTTGGCGGTGTGCGAGTAGCACTGACGTTTTGCCGTCGGTCATGCCCATCAGATGTTGCGATGAAACGGCATCGTGCCGGGCACCGGGCAGATAATCATCAGGTAAACTGTCGAACCATTTTTGACCACCCCGCATCACCTTTAGTCCATCCTTCGAAAGATTGAATGGGAAAGCAAAATAATAGGAGTCGTTCCAGTTGCCGTTTCCCCCTACAAAACTCATGTAGTTTGGATCAAGCTCGTTATGGATCTCGACGCGGTTAAGATCGTCATATATCGTGATCACGGTAAGCGGAAATACAGAACGCTCACGCCTGACGAGCAGTTGCTGCATCTGGTTTCCGTTTTGCCACATAATTTGCGGTGCTATCGGATAAGCGACACGCGAAGCGTCCTGCCCTTCAACTCGGAGCAGATCGTTGAACGGTAGTTCACCTTTATCGTTGACTATCTCGCGCTTATTTATGAGGTCGCGAATGCTTCTGATGTTTCCGTCCGCCCTGATCTCGACATTGAAAGTTTTGGAAACAGCGGATGTGGCCGGAGCGGCCACGAGCGTGGATTCAAATTTACCGACCGTCGTCGTTATCTCGTACGTTGAGTAACCAAATGCCGGGATATTCTTCGCCACGAATAAAGCTTTTCCATCAGCGCCGATATCAAATTTTACGACCGAATTGTTCTTGACATCGCGAATCGCTGTTATTTTTAGCCCGTCTTTCGGCGGAGCAATAACGACGACATCACTCCGAGTCCACGATAGGCCATTATAAACAACGGCGTTCCACCGGTTCTGATCATTTGACGCTGTGACATCGTCGTATCTTGACGGTTGCGCAATTAACTTGACACCCTGCTCTAGAAGCTGATCGACCTCCGTTTTGGCGTCCGACATAAACCGGACATATTCCCTATTTTGTTCCTCAAGCGATACCCGGCTGTTGAGTTGCGGCCAACCGTTATTGCCGGCACCGCTGTGCTCATCATACGTGAACATCAGATCGTAGACGCTTGCAAAATTCCCTACGGGCGCGGGTATGCTGCGCGTCATCGCGAGGCCGCTCCAGAGTGTTTCGGCCGCGGGCGCGTGGTCGTGGGTATAACGGGCCAAAGCACTGATACGCGGCGACTGTGTTTTTGCCTCCGACCAGAGTCCCGACCACTCGCCGCGGTATGTCGGTATCTGCGACGTGTATTTACCCTCGATGTAACTTAGGAATTCGGTCGGCGTAGAGATCTTGAGTTTTACCTCATTATGTTTAGAATTCCAAAGTTTTACGGCTTTTTCGAGATTTCCGACATATGTCGGCTCAATAAAATCGTGGGCATACATCGCCATCGCGGCGTCATATTTGTAGCCTGCGTTGTTGTAACGGCTTAAAAATTCGGTGACACCGATCTCCATCACCTCGATATTCGATTTCTTTTCGGCAAGCGCGGGATTGAACATATCGAAAGGGGTCTTATCCGTATACGGATCCAAGGAATAAGGGTCGAGATAAAAATCCGTCAAAGCCTCGACGTATCCGCCGCGAGTTCCCTGGCTGACCCACGTCAAAACCTTGCCGCCGTCCGGGGATTCCCAATAAAATGGTACCTTTCCCGGAGCCAGTGAAGTGGCTACGCCGATGAAAATATTCGCTCCAGTTACTAGATATTTAGTACCACTGCCACCCAGAACCGAAGGGATCGATGTGGGGTGGCCCGGAACGTCATCCATCATCGCGAGGTGGGACTCGACGCCGTAAGAACGGTTCAGCACGGCATAGTCGTAACAAATCCGGTTGAGCTCCTCCTCTCCCATAAAATCGGTGTGCATGCTGCCCCAGGACGTCGAGAGAGCGATGCGGCCCGATTTGATCAGATTCATAAGCCGGTTAATCTTTTCCTTATCTTTTGGAAGTACGGAGGTTGGTTTTCTCTGACGTTTGAGCCATTCGTTCAACTGCCAAACACTTTCGATGGTCCAGCGAAATTCCGGATCCGATTCCGCAACGCGCAGAACCTCGTCAATATGCCGTGCCGCGCGTTCCCTTACCGCATCCGGGGCCTCAACAAACCCGAAATCATAGTGTGACGTCGGCGTTATATAAATTGTTTTGATACTGCTATCCGGCAGCTTTGATTGTCCAATAACATGAAGGGAAAGCAATATCTCTATTACAACGCCGATCAAAAATTTGGCCATTGTTTTGTTCATTGCTTCCCCTTAACACTATCGTTCAAATACTCCAGTGGCAACATGAATTGGTTAGAAATTAAATCGTGCCGACAGTTGTATCTGCCGGGGTCCTCCAAACCCGAGTAACCCGCCTAACTGGTTTCCGACTGTCGCCGTGCTCTGTCCAAAGAAGGCACACGGCTGAAAAGTGTTACTGTCCGAACAAATCAACCCCCCGGATGGATCAGCGAAATTAACCCGATTGAGCAAATTGAAAATTTCCACCCTGAACTGTAGCGCCTTCGTTTCGCTTATTTTTGTGTTCTTTCCAATCGATAAGTCGACCTGAGAGAAATTAGGACCACGAAGAATATTCCGACCGGCGTTCCCGTAAACTCCGGCACCCGGATCGAAAAAGGCGGCAGAGTTAAACTGACAGTTAGGCAGGCTATAACTCTGACATCTTGTAGAAACACCCGGACGGAGGCTCGGTCTAAACGAAAATCCGCCAAAGATGCCGCCGGACCGGGTGACGTTTACAGGCAAACCACTCCGGGCTTGGATGATGGTGTTTACATTCCATCCCTCGATGAGCCATCGGGGGCCGTCGCCGAACCATTTTTTTAACCCCAATTCATATCCCGCGTCGAACGAGAAATTGTGCCTTACGTCGGAATCGCTGCTGGCACGATCCGCCGCGAGATCGTTCTCGTTCTGGTAGTCCTTAAAAAATCCCGCAACATTATCGATCGCGTGCGACCATGTGTAGTTTGCGTTGAAACGAAGTCCGTTCGACAGGTTTCGGCGAAACTGCACCTGCATCGCATTGTAATTCGACTCCGGATAACCGCCAACAACGTATATGTCGCCAAAGTTATTTGAAAGCGGTCTATTACCGCTTACCGGATCCGCCCGATTCACATTTCTCTGCGACACAACGCCGTCCGTCAGTAAATGGGAAACATGATTACCAACGTAGCCGACCTGAAGAGTTCCGATCCGAATATCCTGCTGGACGTTTAGTGACCATTGCTGGGCAAGGGCCGTCTGAAGCTTCTTTTCGACGTGGAAAGCGGACGGCACGCCGCAGGCAAAGATTCGAGGGTCAACCGGAAACGCAAAAGTCGGCGGCGGGGCGGCACAAAAAAGATATTCAAATAGATTGACCGATTTTGAAGGATACGTATTTCCCGCCGGATTGCCGAAACTTGCGGGCAGTTCCCGGTTGTAGAAAATTCCGTAACCGCCGCGGACGACCGTTTTCTTCGTACCGAAAACATCAAATGCAAAGCCGACCCTCGGCCCAAAATTGTTTTTATCGACATCATTAAGTTTCGACCCAATCGGCGAATATTTCAGAGTTTGCAAGTCGAAGTTCTGTAGACGCCCATTTTTCTCACGACTTACCGAACTGACGTCGTATCGAAGGCCCAGATTAAGAGACAGTCGAGGATATACTTTCCAGTCATCCTGCAAAAAGACTGCGAAATTTTCGTTCGTATAATCGAGTTTGGGACTTCCGTTTCGTGAAATCACGAATGGCGCGTTGTTCGCAAAATCATTTAGACCAAAGAAAATCAACGTATCTTGGGTGATCGATTCTGAAGAACGACGGTTAAGTCGTATATCGACACCGGCTTTTAGCGATTGATTTCCGCGAACTAAACTAAGTGTGTCGAGAAAATGATACACGGTGCCTGTCCGAAATTGGTTAAACTGGGCCGGGCCGGGCGTCGCGAGCGCGGCATCTACAAACGACAGATCAAATCTCGGCAATTGGGATGGACCCGCACTCGGGTGCGTCTTGTTGGAATTAATGCCGAAGGCAAATTCGTTAACTAGATTCCCGGAAAATGTGTAGTTATGCGAGGCCTTGAAAAGCTGCACCCTTAATGTTCCCGGAGCCGTTTGGTCACTGGCGACTCCGTACGGGACGTCCGTTTTTGAATCGTTAATGTTGTACCGCACGGAAAACTGACTTTTCGCCGTATGAAGCCAGTCGATCTTAACCGAGCCAGTATCCTCGCGAAGCTTCGCGTCCTTCTGAGCTTCATATATTCCCCGGTTTGGATCGGGCGTGGTGGTGCCCTGCGGAATAAAGGGTCTTGTAGGAAGGGGAATCGTCGCTAGAACCGGTCTGATCGAGGGAACGAACGTATTTCGGAAGGTGGAGGTCGGCACAAGAGTCGTAAACTGAATGCCCCGCGTTTGTCTTACGCCTTCGTAATTCGTGAAGAAAAAGAGCTTCTCTTTCTTAATCGGACCGCTGACGTTGCCGCCGAACTGGTTAAGCCGAAACTTTTGCTTTCCTGCAAAATAGTCCTTTGAATCTAATCGGTCATTACGAAAATAATCGAAAACGCTGCCGTGGAAAATATTTGTACCGGATTTTGTGATCGGGTTAATAACGGCTCCTATCGCCTCTCCGTACTGGGCCGAGTAGTTGGATTCCAGCACCTGAACCTCCTGAACGCTGTCCATGCTGACTCGATTGACACGCGATTCGATTCTGCCCAGCACGTTAGACGTGCCGTTGAGGTCGACTCGGCCCGCATCCATACCATCGACCAGAACGCTCGTTCCGCCGAAGGTGGACGGGATACCGTTTATGCTTGTCTGAAACTGATTTGTCGTTTGTACCGATCCAGGAACCGTCGCAAGCAATTGTGTAAAATCTCGTCCATTTACGGGATTATCAGCAAGACGGGCCGGTGTTATGGTATCCCCGATTGTTGCGGTTTCGGTATCGGTGCGAGTCTGCTCGATAACCATCACAACCGCGTCTACGCCACTCACATTCATCGCAACGTCCGCCCGGGCTCTTTCGCCAACGGCAAGCCGTAAATCTTTTACTATTACCGACTTAAATCCGTTTGCAGTTGCCTCGATCGCATATATTCCGGTCGGGAGGACCGGCACCTCGTATCGCCCATCGCCGTCGGTCTGGACGGTGCGCTTTTCGTTGGTTCCAACGTTTGTCACAGTGACGGTCGCGTTTGCGACAACCGCTCCATTTTGATCAGTGACAACGCCGGCAATTGACCCGGCGTTCGATTGAGCAAACGCGGCTAACGCAAAAATTACTGCGATCACTAAAAGAGAACTCGCTCGCTTGATAATTGATATGATTTGAATCTTCATAATATCCTCCAACAAAATTTTCTTTCTAACAATTCCCCTTAAACTTGTGTGCAATCGTCCAGGGCCCGAAGTTCGGCGATTGCCGCAAAATCCGGCGTCCAAACACCATCTTTCTGTGGATAAAACTTTTCAAGATTATCGGCCGTCATTGATAATGTCGGCGTAACGTCCCGAACCGGCACGCTTTGGCCGTCGAACAGGCGTATCACCCCGTCCATGCATCGCAGGCCGACATATTCAGGGAACATTGCCTGGCTAACTTTTAACGCTTCGCGGCGCATCATCCATTCTTTTTCGTGAACCCCGGATAGGCCGAATCCAGCCACGGTAACTAAACTTGCGTCAAAACCCGCATCGAGATAGCCCATATACGCTCCCCGCGCAGTCTCGTCGTCCATGGCAAATATGACGTCAACGCTCCCACTTTTAGCAAGCGTCTCTCGTGCGATCTCCTGTGCGATGGACGGTGTTGCCTCGCCGTTGATTGATGCGACCACTACGGCATCGGACTGCACGCACCGCACACCGTCGACAAAGCCCTCACTGCGGAGCAGACACGGTCTCAGCCAGGGCAGGCCGACGTCGAGAATTCTGAGCGGCGAATTGTCGGCGTTACTAATATTTTTTCCGATCCAAACACCGAGGTCGAAACCGGCATCGTAATCGCATATCGCTACCATCGTCGACATTCCCTCCACCGGATTTGCCTCGATTACGACGGGTTTCCCGGAGGCCGCGGCGATCTTTAAGACTTCTTCGAGTCCGGCCGTATTTGCCGGCGTGAGAATGATAGCGTCGACGCGCCCAACTATTTCGCGAGCCTGTTCGATCTGGTTTTCGACCGATCGTCCCGCGTCGACCACATCCAAAACGACACCATACTGAGCTCCGCGGCGGTTTAATATCTCGATCACGATCTGATACCAGATATGAAAGCTGTAATTGGTGAGATACCCGACCCGTTTGGGTGTACGCGACGCCTCGACAAGCGGGACCGCATGTATCGCCGCATCCAGTCCCGGAGGAGGATCGTAAGCCGCAACTGGCGGATGACTATCGTCGTGAAATGCTGATTGACTCATGATCTTTACTCCTCAAACAATCGAAAATTTACACTGTCAATCTCAAAAACCTACGCTGTCTGCGGCGTACCGCCGATCTGCGTCAATAATCCGCCATCGACAGTCCAGATCGCTCCCGTAACAAATGACGAACTCTCATGCGCCAGAAACGCAACAACCTCGGCGATCTCTCGCGGTTGCGCGATGCGGCCAAGCGGATGCATAGCATTGCAGGCGTCATAGACAGACTGCGGGTTCGTATCCAGCGAAGCGGCCCATTTGAGCATCGGTGTATCGACCGTTCCCGGACAAACTGCGTTTACCCGAATGCCGACTTTTGCAAAATCCATCGCCATCGAACGCGTCAGCCCGAGTAACCCGTGCTTGCTCGCTGTATAGGCCAAAACGTTCTGCTGGCTCGCCAAAGCTTGAACTGAGGAGACATTAACAATAGTTCCGCCGCCGGCCGCTTCCAGCATTGGGATAACCGTTCGGGCGGCATTCCACGCGCCTTTGAGATTGATTTCCATGATCTCGTCCCACTGCTCTTCGCTCGTGGTCACGGCCGTTCCGTAACGCTGGATACCGGCACTGACGACCAACGAGTTGATCGGGCCAAATTTTTCCGCGGCTCTTTTAACGGCAGCATCGACCTCGCCAAAGCTCGCGACGTTAACTTTTTCAAGAATTGCATTACCGCCGGCATCTACGATATTTTCACAAGTCTTGTGACCGGCTTTTTCGTCCCAATCGAGGATCGCGACAGATGCTCCGCGCTCCGCGAGCAATTCGCAGACGGCTTGTCCGATCCCGAGAGCTCCGCCGGTAACGACTACCGCTTTACCGTCAAATCTCATGGTGCCTCCGGAACTTGCCGACCCGAGCCGATCTCATCCAATTGCTCTTCCAAATTCTCCATGTCTTCCGAAGGCGGTTCTGCCGCCGGTGGTAAATTTTTGTACCAGGTGAAATATAAAATGATCACCGTGACAGCCGTCGTGCCGAGCAAAATAAACGCCACATTCAGACGATGCAGTATCAGATAAAGCATTGATACATAAAGGGCCGTGATGCCGATCATTGAGACGACCGTGTTAAAAAGATCGAGCCTGAAGGGGGATTGCTTTTTAAATTCCGGCGTGTCGACGAGTACCGCTTCTTTCGCTGGCCGCCATGCGCCAGCGGGCTGAACTTTGCGGTAGAAATTTTTAAGCGTTTCTATATCCGTCGGCTGCGTCAGCATAGAGACCGTAATTGTAATGAGCGTCGAAGCAATAGCGATTACCGGAAACCCGATGTATAACGGCAGCGGCTGAGTGAATACAAACTGATCGCAGAAAACCTGCCCCAGCGACAGAACCATTCCGCCGAAAACGCCTGCGGCGTATCCCTGTCCATTCAGCCGCCACCAATACCAGCGGAGGACGTTCGGCGGCAAAATTCCTGCCGCTAGCGTTCCGAATATCCATAGAAAAGCCGTATTGATCGATGTACCAAAAACGGAGATGACCAACCCGACGACAATGAGAAGAGTTGAAGATAGATAGCTGATGCGAACTAGCTTTTTATTATCGGCGTTTGGATTGATATACCGCTGGTAAACGTCTTTTACCAGATAGGCCGCACCGCCGTTTACCGTCGAACTAAAGGTTGCCAAAAACCCCGAAAGCAGAGCCGCCAACATGAATCCAATCAACCCCACAGGCAGCATCGAACCGATTATAAGCGGCAATGCTTTCTCAGGGTCCGCCCTGAGTTGCTCATCCAACGCGACGTTTCCGATGCCCATGATCGCCATCACCGCGATCGCCATCGCAAAACACCATCGGACAGTATGTATCGCTCCCCACAAAGCGCCGAGCTTGGAAGCATCACGTTCATCCTTAGCAGCGAGAAATCTTTGAAAATCATAGAGCTGTTCCGGCCCGCTCAAACAGAGCAACAACCCTTTCGCCACCCATACTGCCACCAATGCCCCGAACAGCGAATAATCCGTACCCCCGGAAACCAGTCCCTGCATAAAGTCAGGCCGCATCGAGGGAAGTATGTCGCCCCAGCCATTCGGTATCTTTGCCGCAAATCGTACCGGGTCAAAATGCAGATAGCCGATGATCGCAAATACTATCGCACCGACGCTCAAAACGATCGTCTGCACGATCTCAACCCGAACAATCCCATGAAAACCGCCCAGGATCACATACAAACCGGTAACGCCAAGAATCAACATTGCGCACACGATCGGCGAAAAAGGCAGGAAAATCGAACCGAATTTGCCCATTCCGATCGCACTGTAACCAAGCAAAGCAGAGATTGTTAGCACGGCAAAGAGCGTGTACGAGAGCCGCGCAAGATCGCCCGCCTTTCCAGGCCCGAATCGTGTTTTCATCCATTCCGCGCCTGTCATGGCTCCCGACCGACGGATCCATTTGCCCATATAAGCCAGGTAGAATGCCGTTATCGGAAATCCCCACAACATATGCACCCACATTCCCTTTAGGCCGAGAGCGATAAAGGTCGAAACGATCCACATCGTTCCCGTAATGTCGAAATAGCTCGAGGAACCGGACATCGCGAGTGCCCACCAGGGTAACTGACGCCCGCCGAGAAAATAGGCCGACATTCCCTTCGCGGCCTTTCGCTTCATCGCAAATCCGATACTCATGATCCCGATGAGATAAAGAACGACGATTATTTGATCGAGCCCTGAAAGATTCATAAGTGCCTTAACACAGCCGGCTTACAAGAGGCCGCATTGTCTCTGAGCGATAATCTCTATACACTTTCGAAACTGAAAAGTTTCTCATCACCGTTGACAAAGGGTCGCTCCGTGGAGCCAAACGTAGAACCAGGTATTACCAATTAAAGCTTTACAAAAAGTTACTCCGCTTTTTACGTCCGCAATTAATTTTGTTTCTCCCACCCAGGCAATTGGCCAAGTTTTTCTATAAAATGCGGCACTCGGCTGTCCCAGTACTCCCAATCGTGTCCGCCCGGCAGTTCTTGGAATTCATGAGCGATTTGCCTCTTTGTCATCGCCTCGCTCAGTTCGCGATTGACCTTGATAAAATGGTCGCGTGCTCCGCAATCCATATACAATCTTGGCAGTTTTTCTATCGCCCGTGCCGGCATTTTATCTATTATCCCGAAGAGATCATTGTCCTGCCGGACGGTACTCTCCCTCGGCCCAAAGGCGGCCATTATCGATCCCTCGAATCCTTCCCAAAACGTTCCAGGGTTCTTGTCGCTAACTTTCGGTGCGTCGAACGCTCCGCTGAAAGAGCCGGCAAAGGCGAATTGACATGGGTATTTCAAGCCAAATTTAATCGCTCCATAGCCTCCCATCGAGTTGCCTACTATTGCCCGCATTTCCCGTCTGCCGTCGATTTTAAATTCACGCTCGGTCTCCGGCATCAACTCCTCCACGATGTAGCTTTCGAACCGGTCGCTCGCCGTCGTGGCACTATCCACATACCAGGCGTCCTTCCCTTCGGGAGTTATGACGATCAAGTTTCGTCGACCGGCAAGCTCCGCGAGTCGAGTCAATTCAATCCAGTTTTCACAACTGCCAAAAAGACCGTGTAGCAGGTAGAGAACCGGGTATTTCCTGCTCGAGTCAATGTAACCATTCGGCAAAATCGCCCGGTACGATAATTCTTCTCCGACAAGTTTACTTTTGAGGGTACCGTAAACTATCGACATCGTTAAAGTCCAAAATTGACGAAGGCTACAGCACCTGAGATTACTTTCTCTTCAGCGTTGAATAAGTATTGATACCACTCGCGAATCTTAGATGTCAATCATTATTTTTATTTTTTTATATGAACCCTACGCGACTTGGGCTGACCGGAAAGCATTTGGACTGGATGGATAGCAATTTTGGAGTGCGATCGGGATTGCTCCGAAGAGGCTGGGCCGCTGGACACTAGCCGGGCGAACCGTAATGCTCTCGGGCGAAACAATATACCGGCTGTGCAGTTTATCTTTGATGATCGGCCCGATGATTCCCCAAGCGTCCGTAATATTTCCGCCGATGACGATCGTTTCGGGCAGCAGTCCGTGGGCGAGATTGCTGATGCCTTCACCCAGATATTCACCGGTAATTTTCAAGGATTGAAGAGCCATCTCGTCGCCCTTATTTGCGAGCGCGATCAACTCGGGGAGGTTTACGATAGGCAACCCCTGTTTGGCGGTTACGCGGTGAAAGCGTTCCACGGTTGCCCGTTCCGAAGCAAAAGTCTCCCAACAGCCACGCCGCCCGCACGAACACAGTTCGCCATTTGGATCGATGCTCATATGCCCGAATCCACCAAGCCCGTGACTCGACCCGACATGCAGTTCGCCATTGATTATGAGCCCTGTTCCGAGACCTTCGACCACGAGGACGAAAAGCAGCGTACGGACCTTCGCCTCGGCCAGCGGACCGTACCACAGCTCCGAGAATGCGGCCGCGTTGGCATCGTTTTCGACGAGCACGGGCAGATTGAGGCGTTCCCTCAAAATTTTCCTGACCGGAACGTTTTGCCACTCCAGATTTGGAGATACTTCAACGGTGCCGTTCTCCCGATTTACGAGTCCCGGAACGCTTACACCCACGGCTCCAAAACGCGCGTTCGAGTAATTCGCCGAGATCATCGATTGGATCGCGTCCGCAAGCTTATTTAGAAAGTCATTTGGGTTGCCGTCGGTCAAGATAGAATTCTGCGTGAGTATACGTCCGTTAAAATCGCTGATCGCATAGACCGTATCGGAGACACCAATATCGATCGCTAAAACGTAGAAACTCTCCGCGTTTATATAGAGGTTCTTCGGACGCCGGCCTCCGCTCGACGGCCCCTCAGTCCCCTCGTAGACAAAATTATTCTTGATCAACCGATTGACGATCGCCGAAACCGTGCCTGCCCTAAGGCCCATAAATTTGGCGATTTCCGCCCGCGATAAGGGTTGACGCTCGCGAATTAGATGGAGGAAGATAGTTTGGTTGATGTCACGCACGTCGTGCACGTCGACCATCTTAAAGGAATTTCTCGCCTCTATTTTCATTCGTACTACACCCGGGAAAAAGAACACAACCCTTAATCACTATATACAAGCTTTATAAAAGGCGGAAGGGGGGATGTGTTTTGTCTTTAGAGAATCATGTCTAAGCGTCTGCTACAGGTTTGGTCTTACGCCGGCCCGGCATTCCCTGGCCAATGGCATCGCCGGCCCCGGAGAATGGGACTAATGTCACTCAAATAAATCGTTACCCCATGATCTTTTATTTATTCCCGAATATAGCCGCGTCGCCTCCGAGAAGAGACGTCACTCTCACACCGGACCCAATAATCTACAAAACAGCTTCATTCTGATATTAAATGATTGATTAGTAGTCATGACACCCTCGAAAACGGCTCTAACAACGAAACAAAAGTATCGAGGATAACGGACTATTGAGTAAGGATGCTAAAGGTCTACGCGCATCGAGTTCAATAACATCCCGTTGCACTCTGTAAAAATGAACCTTTCCTTATTTTAACCGAAGGATTGTAACATGCCGCGACCTAAGACGGGACAGTATTGAAACGGTGGAAATTTGTGGGGGAACGCCTAAGGGATGCCCTTCTGGTGGTCGTAACCTCGTTGATTTAATTGGCACCGTAGGTAAGACAGAACTAACTCTTATTTGGATAACACGCGAATAAACCTCGTAACATACGATGACATAGATAAACCTAAATAACTTTGTAGATAACTGAAACAACTCGCATACGGCGATGAACATCAACAATTTGGCATGTCAAGTCGATGACACCTAATTGACAGGCGCATTTTCTATTTATCGATTTGGGTCCATCGTTAATCCGCAACGCGGCTCCGAATCTATCTGTAAAAAGGATCGGTAGTGAGTTTCGTGTCTGAACCGGCCCACGCTTTGTCAAACTCCTTTTTCACCAGTGACGCAGACGAAGTTTTTCCCTGTTTGTTTAGAGCTTCGGCTAGGCCGAATAACGAACGGCCATCTCGTGGACGTTTGGCGATCGCCTCCCGGTAAACGACCTCTGCTCCTACATAATCTCCACTTTTCAGTAGCGCCCTTCCAAGCCAATCACGTGTCGGCAGATCCCAATCGGATGGCTCGTCGTAGATAATCTGATCTTCAGTGACGACAGCCCTCCGCAGGGTTTCGATACCTACTTTTTGGTCCCCGCGAGTAAGAGCTATCTCTCCGGTCAACAACTGATCGGCGATCGTGAAAAGAGGAGCCGTGGAATTATTCCCAAACCCGGCATCGGCCCGCATGCCGCGACCCAGTTGGCGGAGAGAACTCAGTTCTACCTCTGCCTCTGCCGTCCGTTTCATCTCCGAATATGCAAGTCCGCGGGCTAGTCGCCAAAATCCCGTCGTGACAACCGTATTCGCGTCCGGTTGAGGATAGTTCAGCACCCTGTCCCACTTATGAAACCTCACGAGTGTCACAAGCTTGTAAGGCAGATAGAGTTCAAGCATCGGCATCAGTGGGATATTGGGGCGAATATTTGTTTCTAGTTCGCTGGCAGCCCTTTCCGCACCCTCAAAGTTTCCGCGCGCGGCGTAGGCCGCTGCCAGTACATGGATATTATGGTTGTAATACATCAGCGTGTACACGCCCCTGGAGCCGGTTTTCTTCATGTAGTTCCGGTCGGCCTCGATCGCCAACTCGTTGCTCTTGATCGCTTCTTCATAATCGCCAGTCCGCAGATAAATGTGGGATGGCATGTGTACCAAGTGGCCGGCGTTCGGTGCCAGGCGGGCGAGCCGCATTGCCGCTGCAAGCCCGCGCTCCGGATTTGGCGATCCCTCGATAGCGTGGATGTAATAATGATTAGCGCCGGTATGATCCGGATTTCGTTTAAGTACTCCCTCAAGGACCGAAAGTATCTCGAGAGTGTCCTCGGCCGGTTTCCCGTCAGGTGACCAGAGCTGCCATGGCCGGAGATTCATCATGCTTTCGGCATAAAGCGTGGCGGCATCCAAATCGTCCGGATATTTGCGGGCAAGTTCGCCCATCGCATTTTTGTAATTAACAGCTAGTGACTGCTGATGGGCCTTTGGATCATTATCATATCGTTTCGAAAGAGCGCTGATATAATCCCGCTCGGCCAGCGAAGCTTTTGGGGAGAGATCAATTGCCTTCTTGAGGTTTGCATAAGCTTCCGTCATCTGTCCAGCGTCCGCCGAAATATTGTAATTCGACCCTGATGCAAGAGCAATGCCCCAATAATTCATCGGCATTTCAGGGTCGAGTTCAGCCGCGTGGCGAAATGCTTTAATGCCCTCTTCATGATTGAACGCGTAAAGATAGGCGAGACCTTGATTGAAAAACTTTTGAGCTTCCGTGTTTCGTGTCGTGACCGGATGATCTACGAGGCCTAATCCGTCCTCAGGCGAGACCTTTTCATTTTGTCCCAGAGGAATCATCCCTGGGTGGCTTTGTGACAATACAACCGCCGGGCAAAGGAGCAAAGTAATAATAAACAGATTCAGCATATAAAATAGCGAGCTAAGGACCAGAGTTTCGGATTTGCACCATGATTTTCATACAATCTTCTACTATCGTCAACTACCTAGCGGGCCGAAATTTTGTGGCAAGTGCTTGGAGTTCTTTTTCGGATCAAATTTATGTAGCTGAAATAGGAACGGAGCTCACCGACGTATTAATTTTATGTTGAGCTTGATTTGCAAAGTTCCTATCCTCTTATTCCCGGGTCCGGAACGTTTTACGGGGTGAATCGGTAGGAATACTTGAACTAACAATACGGCATCGTACACGCCGAGTGCGTTCAAAAGACTATTATTCCGCTTTGAAAAATGTTCCGATCATTTGGGTTGTCGTAAAAATTAATGCAACTTGGCGAAGGAAATGTTCGGCCCAAAACTGTGCGAATACCGGGTCCCAAGTTTGCCAATGTGGGCGGTAAATGCTAGACTTCGGATACCCCGAAAGGCAGCTACAACATTTATAGGGCAGTTTTGAGCAGGTGGTTTGTTACCGAGCTTTAAAGCGTATTGCTGCTATCAGTTTTACCTGATCACATTGTTCTAAATAGGAGGAATCGAATAGTGAACATAATCGAAACAGTTATAGCCGCCCGAATGCGGTACGTGGTCGTTCTGAGCGCCTTATTTGCTTTATTCGCCGTGCCTATGTGCTCCCAAAATAAGGACATGCCGGCTAAGCACGATAGAGTTATTATCACCATTGTCACCATCAAACCTGATATGAGAATGGACTTTGAAAAGATGATTAAGAATGATTACAACGCTGCAGTTGCCAAAGGCGGAGGCAAATGGAGTGACGTGTGGATGCCTGCCAACTTTGGCAATACATTTGATTACGTTTTTGTCGCACCGTTCGACGGCTATGCCCAGTTCGACGGTATGAGTCCCCTCATGAAAGGACTGGGTAAGGATGGAGCCGCCGGCTTTTACGCTAAAGCGGGACGGATGGTGTCAAACGTGCACGGTGCGGCCTACGACGTTCGCGAAGATCTGAGCTACGACACAAAGATGGCGGGACCGCCGAAACTAGCAGTTGTCACATTCACGAGCGTTGCTCCGGGCCGCGCCAGCGAGTACGAAAATTTCATCAAGAATGAAATGCTGCCCGTCGTTAAAAAATCGGACATCGGTGGGTGGTTTACTCAAAGGCTGCTATTCGGCGGTGACGTGAACGAATTTGTCACCATCGCTCTGCACGAAAATTTCGCCGAACTGGAAAAGGGACCGCCGAGTATGCGGGTTCTCGGACAGGACGGATCGATGAAGCTAATGCAAAAGCTTGGGTCGGGAGTTGTTGTGCATCAGGAACGCATCGTGGCGCGATACGTTCCCGAGCTGAGTTATCGACCGGCGGTGTCCCTTACCAAATAGAATTGATAACTAAAGCTAGTACCTGAGCTGCTCTCAAGCGCGGCTCCGGTATATTTCACCACACGACCTTTATTTTGCCTTAACCATTAGGCTCGTAAGCCGTTGTATATCGACCGCAGTGACGTATGGGGCGGTGCCGACCGCAACTATCGAAAAGATCCGGATCACGAATGATCGATCTACCTGATAAACCTCGCAGTCCTACCATGCGGCCGGATTGTGCAGGGTTGCTATCTCTTCGCAGGTAAATATGACCAGGCGATGGCGCAGGCCCAAAAAACGCTTGAGATCGATCAGAATTTTTGGGCGTCTTACGTAACCATGGGTCTGGTCTATGCACGTAACAAACAATACCCAGAAGCGATCGCCGCATTGGAAAAGGCTCACTCGTCAGATAATAATACGGGGATAACCGGTAGCCTGGGTTACATCTATGCAGTTGCCGGGAAAAAAGCGGAAGCTCAGAGAGTGATCGATGAACTAAAGGAACTATCAAAGCA
>JAYUDV010000174.1:0-4932 GCA_043739565.1 Chloracidobacterium sp. | reverse complement strand
CCGCTTTTACAGGCTTTGCTACACTCAGACGACACTTCCCATAACGACCATCCCTGTAAACAGTTGACTCTATTCGACTAACGTTGGGACACTAGTGAGCCAAAATATATTCGCCATCACTGCCGATGTGACCTCGCCGCGTTCGTTGACCCGAATCGCCTCGTCAAAACCGCGCCCTTTTGCCTCGTCATAGGCCAACAGATTTTCGAGATAATTGCACGATTTCACACCCGCGAGCGGCGACCGGGAATTGACCGGATACGGCGAGATCGTCAGTCGGAAATTACCCGAAACCGGACGCCGATCGCCTGTCATAATGTGCAGGCTTGTCTTTTTGTCACTTTCAGACGGCCAGATACTGCTTGGCCGTTCGTCAAAAAACGTGATCCGTGCTCGCCCGTCGGCGACGCCATTTTTCTCAATAATTTCGGAAAGAGCTTTTCGTGTCGAGTTTTCTGTGTGTTCGGCTAAATCGATTCCAATCGTAACGGCATTATTTGCTAATCGCCGCCAATGCTTGTCCCACAAAAACGGCTGACCGCCGTAGACAGCAAGCGTCGTAAAAATACCTCTGCCGTAGAGCGCTGTAGATGACGCGGCTGGAATCTTCGCGCCAGTAGGAGAAATGAACGCTCCATTGAAATAGATGAATTCATTCATCTACGCTTCCAGACGTACCTTGTCGCCATCTTTCGCGGCTATCCGTCCTTTCTTATCGCGGCAAAATTCGGTGACGAGATCGCTAAATAATTCACTCTTTTCTTCCTGCGGGACGTGGCCGCAGTCTTTGAGGACGACTAGGCGTGAATTTAGTATCTCTTCGTGCAGCTTATAGCCGTTGCGGATCGGGATTACTTTGTCCTCTTCGCCCCAGATAATGAGCGTTGGCTGGTTGATGAGATGGGCATCGCGTTCGATATGTCCGGCGCTCCAGTTGCGCGAGGTGGCGAGGACCGAATGATGGCCGTCTGCGGCGGAGAGCGGACGGATTATCGATTCGATACGATCTCTGGTGATCATGTGGCGGTTGACACGGGCGAGCGTGCCATGCATTCGCATCTTCATAAACGATTTTGAATCGCACAGAAACGGCGTGATCACCTCTCCTACGCCTGGAAGCGACGCGAGGCGCAATATCGGATGATTCTTAGGCTCGTCATTGCACACGGCGTCAACGAGGACGAGTTTCTCAACGCGCTCCGGATAATCGAGCGTCAACGTCAAGGCAACGGCACCACCATACGAACTTCCGACAATGGTCGCGCGCCCGATGCCCAAACGATTCATAAACCGCGATACCATGCGTGCCTGTGACTGGATCGAATAATCAAACCACGACGGTTTTTCCGAATATCCGAAACCGAGCAGATCGACCGCGATCACGCGAAATCCATCTTCGGCTAACATCGGGGCCGCTGTTTTCCAGACATAAACCGAAGCGGTGTAGCCGTGTAAAAGGATGATCGGTGGCTTTGATGCGTCGCCAAATTCCTGATAATGCGCGCGCGCTCCGTCGACGTTTACAAAATGCGACCGGTCGGAATGGATAACCTTGTCCGCCACGTCATCCCAATCAACGCTGCCGGCTCGCGTCAACAGCTTGACCGCCACAGCCGCCCCGACCGCTCCGCCGACCGCCAATGCTATGTTTCGTTTTTTCATACCATAAATCTCTCGGCTAATTTTATACCAAAACTACTTTCGGGCGAACACAATTCTCCGTTTCCTCATAAAAGCCGACCGCGATCAGGTTTTCGCTTTCATCCAGCATTCTGATGGGCTGGCCGTCGGTGAACTGAGTTTCGGCGATGCGTGTCGAAAGGCCGCTCTTTGTCTTTTCAACGCGATCCGCCCGGAGCGGGATCGAGGACAGATGGCCAACGGCCTCGCCCATAGGGATCAAAGCTGTCGTCGGTACGTCGAGCTTTTCGAGTTCGTCAAGACTAATGCTGCGAGAAAGATCGAATCGCCCGGCCCGCGTTCGCCGCAATTCAGCAAGATGCGCGCCCGTGCCAATTTTGCGGCCGATGTCCTCTGCCAACGTGCGGATGTACGTTCCAGCGGAAGCGTGGACGCGGATCGTCATATCATAAACTCCTCGCGATAAACCACCCGTTACCGCAGATGGTTCTGACAAAAGCTCAAGTTTGTGAATCGTCACTTTTACGGCTTTGCGGTCAATGATATTGCCCTTTCGGGCGTGTTCATATAGCTTTTTGCCGTCAATTTTTTTTGCCGAATACATCGGTGGAATTTGTTCGATCTCGCCACGAAATATTCCAAACACGCTGTCCCAATCAGTGCCGCCGATCACGGCTCCGATCTCCGCACTCCGCATTTCGCACTCTGCATTTCGCACTCCGGTGCGGTCACCCGTATCAGTTTCAAATCCAAACCTAACCTCGGCAACATATTCTTTAGCATCCTTATCCAAAAACTGCGCGAGCCGTGTTGCCTTACCTGCAAGGACGACCATCACGCCGGTCGCAAACGGATCAAGCGTACCAGTGTGGCCAACGCGTTTTGTCTTCAAAATACGGCGCACGCGGGCCACAACGTCATGCGACGTTAAGCCGACCGGTTTGTCGATAATGAGAATGCCGTCCACACGCTCAATTCTAAATTATTAATTTTCAATTGCTAACGCGTTTTTCGATAAAGGCGATCATCAGAAAAAGATAATTTAGAATTTAGAATGTAAAATGTGCAATTGATGTGGCAAAAGCGGTATAAGAAAATTGACGAGGCGGATCGTGCTGTAAAAGACACAGAGCGATCCCGTGCGCGGACTATGAACCGCGCCGTCAGGCTGCTTGCCGCCAAACCGCGTTCCGTGCGCGAGCTGCGAGAGCGTCTGCTCGAAAAGCTTTGGACTAATAATGAGATCGTAGACGCGGTCATCGAAAAGCTGAGGGAATACAAATATCTCGACGATGAACAATATGCCCGCGATCTCGCCATCGCAAAATTGCGGCAAAAGCCGCAAGGCAAACGGCGCTTGCAGCAGGCGATGTCACAAAAAAAGCTGGATAAGGAAACGGTCGATGCTGCGATAAGCGAGGCGTTTGAAAAAATGCCCGAGGACGAACTGATCGATCTGGCGATCTCAAAGCGCTTACGCCTGAAAGGAAAGCCGGAGACACGCGAAGAGCAAAAAAAATTCTACGATCACTTGATGCGCCAAGGGTTTGGATTCGATCTGATACGCGAAAAAATGTCCGCAGTCGCAAACTGTAGATTTGAAGAAAATGAAGAAGATTAATTACGACAGGTCCGGCCAAGCCGTTATACAAGAATTTGCTAGCCAAAATATCGCGTCCCGCGCACCAACGCCATATTCACATTCAATTTTTTTTGAATCCGTTTCCGACGCTAGGGCGAAATCTAGTCCAAAGGGACAGAAAAGCCTTTTCATAAAACAAAAAGTTAAGGGAGAAATTGGAATGAAATCATTATTAGCATTAGTTGTATTGGCTCTCGGAGTCGCGTTTGGGGCGTCGAGCGTTTCGGCACAGATGATGGACAATAAATCGGGAAATCCGATGGTTGGCGGAGCCGCGATGTACAAGACAAAGAACATCGTCGAGAACGCCGTTAATTCTAAGGATCATACGACACTCGTCGCTGCCGTTCAGGCCGCCGGCTTGGTCGATACTTTGAAGAGCGCAGGCCCATTCACGGTGTTTGCACCCATAAATAGCGCATTCGACAAACTGCCGGCTGGCACTGTCGAAATGGTACTCAAACCTGAAAATAAGGCGACGTTGGTTAAGATCCTGACATACCACGTCGTTGCCGGAAATATGGATTCAAAAGCGATCGCCAAGGCGATTAAGAAAGGTAAGGGCAAAGCCGAGTTCAAGACCGTTTCGGGCGGCAAGCTGTGGGCTTCGATGAATGGCAAGACGCTTGTTCTTACCGACGAAAAAGGCGGCCAATCAAGGGTTACGATCGCTGATGTTCGCCAGTCGAATGGGGTTATCCACGTAGTTGATACGGTCCTTATGCCGAACTAACTCGTTCACTGCATTCGCTCGATGACCCGAGGCACAAATCAAGCGTTCGGAACGTGTCATTACTGGGGGGTATGTCTATTGCGGACGGGGAAAGTCCTTCGGTCATCGAGCGAACTTAATTACAAATCTCGACACCACATCGAGGTTTCGTCAAAGCTGGAGAAAAGTAATGAAATATAAATTAATATTTTCGTCCTTCGCACTAATAACTCTGGTGAGTTCTGCCATATTCCTCGGGCAATTTGGTTGTGCCGCGGCGGCGTCAGTGAACAATCCGGTCGCCGATCCAGAACCGACGCCGATAGTAAAATCCACCTCGACCTCTCAAACATTCGTCTACACGGATGGCGAGTTTGACGGGAAAGAGATAATTAAAACCGACGCCGAGTGGAAAAAAGAGCTTACGCCTGAGGAATACAACATTATGCGTGAGGCTGGCACCGAGCGGCCCTACGCAAACAAGGCGATGCTCAGCAACCACAAGCACGGCATATTTTATTGTGCCGCCTGCGGCTTGGCATTATTCAAGTCCGACGTAAAATTTGAATCCGGGACGGGATGGCCCAGCTTTTACCAGCCGATCTTTAAGAAGAATGTTATCGAAAAGGTCGATAATACCCTCGGCGAAACCCGAACCGAGATTATATGCCCACGCTGTCACGCACATCTCGGACATGTTTTCGACGACGGCCCAAAGCCGACCGGGTTGCGTTACTGCATGAATTCACCGGCATTGAAATTTAAGGCCGATCAGTAAATATAATCAGGAATTTTCAACTTTTAAGATCTGCCGAATGTGTTGCCGCATTCGGCTTTTTTGTGAAATTCGCCCCCGCGTGGGTTTATGCTAAAGTTTTTGTATGACCGGAAACGAGATCAGGACCAAATTCCTCGAGTATTTTGAGTGGAACGGGCA
>JAYUDV010000173.1:0-1788 GCA_043739565.1 Chloracidobacterium sp. | reverse complement strand
CGCTTTGGCCAAAAAACGAGTTGTTTTGGCCTCTCGTGTTACTTAAGCCTGCGCTCGTGCCAAAAAATGAGTTGTTGTCGCCTGTCGTGTTAACCGCTCCCGCGCCGACACCCGCAAAGAGATTCTGCGACCCCGGATTACTCAACATGCGATTGCCGCCGATGTTGTATTGTGTCTGAGCGTTGAGGATGTTTGCCGTGCCTGTGCCGTCAATGTTGAAATTTGCTCCCGTCTGCAAAGTCGTTTGATTCTGAATTCCGCCGCCGCTTCCGCCCGTCGAGGCAATTGTAAGCGTATTGCCGGTCGGCGTGATCGAAATGTTTGATCCAGCCGCTAACGTCACATTGTCGGTTAGAGTATTGAGGCTCTTGACGACTTGACCGGTTGCGATCTTCTGCGATGTCACGGCGGAGTCAGCGATGTTTGCGGTCGGTATCTGGCCCAGCCGCGCGTTGACGAGCGTACCCGTCGCAACGTTCGCGGCATTGAGATTGGTCAGGCCCGAGCCGTTGCCGTTCGTCTGTAAATACCCGCTCGCCGCGACGCCACCCAGACTCAACGCGTTGGTCGCGGTAGCCGCGGTGGTGGCGTTGCCAGCGTTGACGGCATTGGTGGCGTTTGTCGCCGTGTCTGCATTGAGACTCTTGACCGAATACGGAGCACTCGATACCGCTTGCCGCGGCGTGAGAGGGGTAAACGCACCGCCACCCGTCTGTATTACGTGGATCTCAAGAAAACGATTTGCACCCGGATAATTCGATCCAAAATCAAGTTTTACCGAAAATATACCGTTAGCCACGGCGACGCTGCTTCTCGTCAGCGTAGAGCCGATCTGCGATCCGCCCGTTAATGCGTCAAACAGCAGAAACTCAAAGTCATAGCTCCCGGTTGCCGGTGCCGACGAGCTTTGCAACTGCCCCTGATAGACAAACTCGGTGGTTTGCGCCTGAACGCTCATTCCGGCAAACATGCAAATAAAAAACGCGAACGCCGCAAGCGGCACACGAACTCGAATTGATCTCGACACGGACTCACAATGCGTAGAGGTGAAATGAAACATACAGACTGATCTCCTTCTGATCGTCAGATCGTCTGTGACAGTGACCGGGTCTTTGTGTGGAGCTTACCGCCGTCACCGGCCGTCTGACTTAATAATTAATTCACGCTCGACAGACGAACCTTGGTTGGGGAGCGATCGAGAGCAAAGAAGGTTGGTCTGGAAAAAGTAAATTTGAAATAATCATATCCCCGAACATCCGTTTTTACAACAAATTATTACGGCGAAGCCCAAAGACACGGCTTCAATACGCAAACACGCGTTTACCTGGTTACCCATTTCCAATTACCATAGAGTGAATGCGAATTCTTATCGTTAAACTCGGCAGCATCGGCGACATTATCCACACGTTGCCGTCGCTTGCGGCTATTCGCGCGGCTATGCCCGATGCGGAGATTTCTTGGGTCGCCGAGGAGCGTGTCGCCGAGATACTTCGTGGTAATCCGATGATCGATAATTTAATCGAGGTCGATACGCGCTCGCTTCGCGGCGGAATGGTTATAGAGGAGATACTTCTGAATGCCAGCAAGCAGCTCAAGAGCCTCAGACAATTTAAATTTGACGTAGCGATCGATTTTCAGGGGCTGTTAAAGTCAGGGATGATCGCGAAACTATCTGGAGCGAAACGACGTTGGGGTTTTTCGCGCGAAGGTCTGCGTGAGCCGACGAGCCGGTTTTTGCTGACTGATACGGTCGAAACGCCATCGCGGGTCCATGTGATCGCGAAGAAT
>JAYUDV010000172.1:0-1792 GCA_043739565.1 Chloracidobacterium sp. | reverse complement strand
CCATTTCAACCAAATGAGTCGCTTGAGCCATTGACTCGACAGCTTTTTGAATCTGAGGATCCGATTCGAGCAGTACCTGCACGCCGGCCTCGGTTGAGTAGTTTGCGGTTGCAAGCTCTTCGCGCAGCCGCGTTTTTGCATATTCGCCTTGGCTATTCACGTTGTCCGATGAAAGCCCGTTCACTTTGTCCGCGGCCGCGAACATACGAAAAGCTCCGAACAGGCGGTCGCTAACACCAAATTCATTCGGCTGCATAGTTTGCCTGAAACTCTGCTTTTCAACCTTAAAATTATCAAAACCGGCGATCTTGCCCGCGACAAGCTGACGGACAAAAAAGAAAGCGGCTTCGTTGATTCGGCCTCGCACAGGTGACGGTATGGATGGTGGAATTACAACATCCGGTTCGATGCCGCGACCGCCGTATAGTATGCGTCCGTTTGCGGCGGTCACCGGGCTGCCGGCCGGTTTGGGCTTGACGTCCAACTGGGCCGTATCCGGCTGATCGTCGCCGTGGGTGTAGTAATCGTAGATCGAGCCGCTCGAATAATCCCGCTGCAGCGATCGCCCGAACGGCGTGTAATAACGCGCGGTCGTGAGTGTCAGGCCTGTGCCGTATGGCAAGCGAAACACATGCTGAACCAGTCCTTTGCCAAAACTATCACTCCCCACGATCAGCCCACGGTCGTAATCCTGGATCGCCCCGGCGACAATCTCCGATGCCGATGCCGAGCCGCTGTTTATCATTACGACGAGCGGACAGTCTTCGACGCTGCCGCCCGTCGCTCGCATCTCACGCGCCGGTCCCGTTTTCGAGCCTTTTACGGACACAACGGTTTGGCCGCCTTTTACAAACTTACTGACGACGGCTATCGCCTGCTCCAGGATGCCGCCCGGATTACCCCGAAGGTCCAGAATAAGGCTTTTCATGCCGTGCTTTTTTAGATCGGCTACGGCGATGGATAACTCTTCGCCCGTCGTTTGCTGAAATCCGCCGACAAGCCCGACATAACCGATCCCGTTGGGCAGCATGAAAAAATTGCGGATCGACGGCAACGGAACACCGCCGCGTGTGATCTCGAAATCGAGCGGCGCCGGAGCACCGACGCGATCGATCTGAACTTTTACAGGCGTGCCGCGTGTCCCGCGAACATTCTTCGAAACCTCCGAGCTCGTCCAGTCTTTCGCGTCTTTCGCTTCGACTGATACGATGCGATCTCCGTATCTCAGCCCCGCTTTATCCGCGGGCGTGTTTGGAACCACCGACTGAACGTAAACACCGTCACGATGCTGCAAAATAGAAACGCCGATACCGTAAAACTGCGACGACTGCTCCTCATCCAGCTTGCGGAACTCGTCGCGGGTAAAAAACGAGGAATGCGGATCGAGCGTCCAGAGCATTCCCTGCATCGACATATCGGTGACCTTTTCATGATCTATCTTTCCGACGTAGCTCTGATCAACAACATCGAGGGCCTCAATGTAATCGGATGAAATGCGTTCAGTCGTGACGCCCGACTCGGCCGAGGTTCGGGACGGAAGTTTGCCAAATAAGCCGCCGACCAATGCGGCGACCGCAACAAAAGCTACCGAAAAAATTGCGAAAAACTTACTCATAATATCGCTATCTTTAACACTATCAATATACCATAAACGCTATTTTGCGCGTTCCGGGTTGCTCTCCGATCAAATCCGGTTTTCTAAACACAAGATAAATTTACTTTTCGACCGCAAAAACTTACCATTACATTTTTGTAAAATGAAACCCGAAATCTCGATCATTATCCCTTCGTA
>JAYUDV010000171.1:0-4941 GCA_043739565.1 Chloracidobacterium sp. | reverse complement strand
CTCATAATAATCTTCTCCGCCATACAGTAAATAATTACGGCGAGCAAAAAATTGACTTGGCCTTGGGGGGAAGCATATTATCAAAGCCTATTTACATGGAACCGCACCCCGAAAAACCAAGAGAAATCACGCAAATGCTGCGGGAGTGGAGCGAGGGGCGGCGTGAGGCATTGGATGAATTGATGCCGCTCGTTTATGACGAACTCCGAAGGCAGGCGTCGCGTTACCTACGCGGGGAACGGGTTGGGCATACTTTGCAGACAACCGCTTTGATTCATGAGGCTTATTTGAAGCTGATTGATCAACGCGATGTGAGCTGGCAAAACCGAGCACATTTTTTCGGAGTCGCCGCCCAGGCAATGAAGCGGATACTCGTCGATTATGCGCGAGAAAGGCATAGAGAAAAGCGTGGCGGAGCCTTTGAAAACCTGCCCCTCGACGAAGCCCGGTTTGTAGTGTCCGGAGAAAGTGGTGTCGACCTGATCGGGGTCGACAAAGCTCTGTCACGGCTGGCCGAATTTGACCCGCAGCAGGCAAGCATCGTCGAACTTAAGTTTTTTGGCGGTTTTAGCATCGAAGAAACCGCCGAGGCTTTGGGAATTTCGTCGGCAACCGTCAAACGCGAATGGAACTCGGCAAAAGCCTGGCTCAGGCTCGAAATGTTGAAATAATAGGGTGTACGCGAACATGCGATGAACGCCGAACGATGGCAAAAAATTAAAGGCCTGTTTGATGCCGCATTGGAGGTGGATGCAGGGAAACGCTCAAAATTCCTGGCTAATGCTTGTGCCGGTAACGACGAACTTCGCTCAGAGATCGAGAAGATGCTCGTCTCGTTCGAAGGCTCGGAGAGCTTTCTGGAGGCCCCGGCCGCCGGCGCGGTTGCGGACTTAATTCTTGACTCAACTGCAAAATTGTCAGGCGGCCAGATGATCGGCCACTACGAGATCGTGCGGCAAGTAGGCGTCGGCGGCATGGGCGAAGTTTACCTGGCGAAAGACAGTAAGCTTGGCCGCAGCGTCGCCATTAAGATCCTCAACGAAAGGTTTGGCCGCCACGGATCAGACCTCGAACGTTTCACCCGGGAAGCGAAAGCTGCTTCGGCCTTGAACCATCCTAATATTCTTGTCATTCATGAGATCGGCGAAAGCGATAAGACGAATTACATTGTCAGCGAGTTCATTAGTGGCAAGACGCTTCGCGAAATAGTCAAGGATTCTCCAATGAAAGCATCGGAAATACTGGACATCGCCATTCAGATCGCCAGTGCACTGACCGCCGCTCACGGGGAACGCATTATTCACCGCGACATCAAACCCGAAAATATAATGGTTCGGCCTGACGGCTATGTAAAAGTCCTTGATTTTGGACTTGCAAAGCTCATCGAAAACGAGAATTCGCTTTTCGGTTTGGAGGACGCCACCAAAAAGCAGAATCAAACGGCTAAAGGCGTGATAATGGGAACCGTCAACTATATGTCTCCCGAGCAGGCCAAGGCCGAAAAGGTTGACGAACGCACGGATATTTTCAGCCTCGGTGTACTGATTTATGAGATGATCGCCGGGCGGACGCCTTTTGAAGACAATTCGGTGTCGGAGACCTTCGCAAATCTGATAAATAAGGAACCGCACCTGCTCTTGCGGTATGCTTCAAACGTCCCGGACGATTTGCAGAGGATCGTCGCCAAAATGCTCAGAAAAAATAGAGACGAGCGGTATCAGACGATGAAAGGCTTGCTCGCCGATCTAAAGGAATTGAAAGAAACCCTGGCATTCGACGAAAAACTGGAGCGCTCGAAGCCGCCGGGCGAAAACGAAACCGCAATTCTACAGGCGACGACAGGCAGCGCAAATAAACAAACGGCTGAAACGCAGCACAGTTTTTCCCAAAGGATTAAAAATCACAAACCCCTTGCCGCGTTTGCTCTCGCCGCTGTGCTCGTCGCGGCAATCGGCTTCGGATATTGGTATTTTGGCAATCGGACAACGCCGCCGCAGATTAAATCGCTCGCCGTGCTGCCGCTTAAATCGCTCGACGCGGGTGAAAATTATCTGGGATTGGGCATCGCCGATGCGGTTATCAGGCGGATCAATCAGACGGGACAGTTGATTGTGCGCCCGACAAGCGCCGTGCGCCGTTATCTCAACGAGGAAACGGACGCTCTCACTGCCGCACGACAATTAAACGCCGATGCCGTGCTTGAGGGCAGCGTCCAGCGCGCTGTTGACCGTTTGCGCGTAAGCGTTAATCTGCTCCGCACGAGCGACGGCGTATCGTTGTGGTCCGATAATTTCGATATGCGCTCTACAGACATCTTCACGATTCAAGATACGGTGGCGCAGCAGGTTGCTTCTCGTTTGCGGCTGCAGCTTGACCCGGCGCAGCAGGCGCGGCTCACGAAGCGTTACACATCAAACCCCATCGCTTACGAATTTTATCTGAAGGGTGTATATAGCTTCGACCAGCGGGCGTCATCTACCGAATCACAAGTGGACGCGGCGATTGATTTTTTCAAACAGGCGATAGAAGCGGACGCAAACTTTGCGCTGGCGCACGCGCAACTCGCCTACGCCTACGCAATCAAGGCGGTTTTTTATGAACCGACGGAGACGGTGTGGGCGGAGCGCGCGAAGGAAGAAGTTAATCGGGCGCAGACGCTAGACCCGCAACTGGCCGAAATCCACCTCACGCGTTTTCAACTCCTGTATAGCCATTATGAAGGTTATCAAGGCGAAGCCGCCGTCCGCGAGGTTCTATTAGCGCAGCAACTCAATCCGAACGTCGGTCACGGCGAGTTGGCATACCTTTATCTACACCTCGGACTTGAGGACCTCGGGGCGCGTGAACTGCTACGCGCGTCCGAGATCGACCCGACGAGCGAGTTTACCAAAGCGATGACCCTCTTATTGTATGAGGTGGGCTGTAAATATGATGAATACGCTGCTAATCGGGAACTTTACCATGACGATGATATGGAAGTAGTGTATTTCATGGGCAAGGGCCGTTTGGAGGAGGCACAAAAGGCGATTGACAAATGGTCGGCGAAAAAACCCGATGACATTGTGTTGCCGTCCAGAAATGCTCTGCTCTTTGCCCTGAAAGGAGACTTCCGCGCGGCGGAGGCGGCGATTCCTGTCGTCCTCAGCAGACATCCCGTCAAAGACCCCCTATATCATCACGCCGCTTACGACATCGCCCGCATCTACGCGCTGGAAGGCAAGAGTGTTGAAGCCGTTAAATGGTTAAGAGAGGCTAACGCCACAGGTTTTCAACCTTATCCCCTGTTCGAGCGGGATGCTTATTTGAACCGCATCCGACAAGCACCCGAATTTATCCAATTTATGGCGGAGATGAAAGCGCAGAATGAAAGATACAGGCGCGAGTTTGCACAAGTGCCGTGAGGAGTTTGCGATTTGCGGGATAAACAAACAAGGCTTTCGACGAACTCAACAAAATGTCGAAGCATCGTTACCTCAGCAAATATGGTTTGTGGTATATACAGGTCTGGGAACAAAACCTTCGCGTGGCTGGAAAAAGGCCATATCGAGGCCACTCGTCTTCCCTGATTTGGCTGAAAGTCGAACCGCAATTCGACAACTTGCGCGACGACCCGCGCTTTATTGTTCTCATTAATAAAATGCATTTTGAATAATCGAAACAGCCACAAAATGAAAATTGCTTTGATCGGCTATGGAGCGATGGGAAAGCTCATCCGCACACTTGCCGAGGAAAAAGGACACGAAATCACGGCTGTCATCGATGACGCGGACGCTGGTCTGTCGGTGGCTCAGTTAGCTGAAAAGCTGAAAGGCGCGGATGTCGCGATAGATTTTACGACGGCTGCGGCCGTGCAGCGGAATGTCGAGGCCTGCGTTGCCGCAGGCGTTCCGCTTGTCGAAGGCACGACCGGATGGAACGCACAGCGCGCGGAGATCGAGCAAATCGTTGGCGAAGGCGACGGTGCGTTAGTTTTCGGAGCCAATTTCTCTATCGGCGTGAATTTGTTTTACCGGATCGCGACCCAAGCCGCCGAGCTTTTTGCCAAATTTCCCGAATACGAAGCCTTTATCGAGGAGCAGCATCATTCCCGCAAAAAAGATGCTCCGAGCGGAACTGCTCTCAAACTCAAGGACATCGTTGCCGAACATATCAAGAAAGACTTTAGCGTCTCGGCGACGCGCGCCGGAAATATCCCCGGAACGCACCGAGTCGGATTTGACGGCCCGGCGGACCAGATTACGCTCGAACACATGGCCCGCTCGCGCGAAGGTTTTGCGGCGGGAGCAATATTTGCCGCCGAATGGATCGTCGGGAAAAAAGGGTTTTATGAATTTTCGGAAATCATGGATGAGATTTTTAAATAATAATTGCCCGGAGTCGGGAATAATATCGCGGCGGGCAAACATCTTGCTAGCGGTACGGGGATATTTCCCGGCTTAGCAATTAATAATTCAAAATCTCAGGAGTACAAAATGAAATCCAAAAAATCCATACTTTCGTTGCTTTTCGTCGCTATCTTCACACTTTTTTCGATCTCGGCTGTGTTTGCCCAGGAGACGATGACGAAAGACGATGCCATGAAAAAAGATGAAGCGATGAAAAAAGATGACGGCATGAAGAAAGATGCCATGATGAAAGATGACGAAATGGCGATGAAAGACGATCATCGTCCGATCGTCGCCATTATAGCAGCCGACTGGTGCCCGTATTGCAAACGTATTGATCCGGTAGTAAAGGATGTAATGTCGAGCTATTCGGAAAAGCTGCACTTTGTAGTGTTTGACGTCACTAACGAAACGACCTCGGCAGCGGCCAAAGATACAGCCGAAAAGCTCGGCATGAGCGATTTTTTCAAAGAATACAAAGGCAAAACTTCGACCGTTGCGGTGTTAAAAGACAACAAAGTTGTATATAAAACCTCTAACAACGGTAATAAAGAGG
>JAYUDV010000170.1:0-28906 GCA_043739565.1 Chloracidobacterium sp. | reverse complement strand
GGCCAGACCTACATCGTCGGCGTTGTATCGCGAACCTATCGCTTCCAGCAACGTGCCTTACAAGTCTTTGACACCCTGACCGACGAAGACTTTGTCGGCCTCGAATGAGGGATCAAAGATATTGGTGAATGGTGAATTGTGAATGGTGAATGAGAAAGACATTCATCATTCATCATTCATCATTCATCATTTTCGACGGACAAATATCGGCGAGGACGCACTCCTCACATTTTGGCTTACGGGCGATGCATATTTGACGGCCGTGATAGATCATCAAGTGCGGGAACAGTATCCAGTCCTTTTTTGGGACTAAAACCTCTAGGACGCGTTCGATCTTTTCGGGCGTCTTGTTTGTCGTAAGGCCGAGCCGTTGGGACAGCCGCGATACGTGTGTATCCACGACCACGCCGGAAGCGATCCCAAATGCGTTGCCGAGAACGACATTTGCCGTCTTTCGCGCCACGCCGCCGAGCGTTAGCAATTCGTCCATCGATTGAGGTATCTCGCCGCCGTATTCCTCAATAATACGCCGGCACGCCGCCTGGATATTCTTTGCCTTATTACGAAAAAAACCGGTTGAGTAGATATCTCTTTCGAGTTCACTTTGTGAGACGCTAATAAAATCCGCTGGGCCGCGATATTTGCGAAATAGGTCGGCCGTGACGATGTTGACGCGGACATCGGTACATTGCGCCGACAGAATCGTCGCTATCAGCAGCTCAAACGGCGTCGTATGGATGAGGGCACAATGAGCGTCGGGATACGCTTTTTTGAGGCGCTTTATGATCTCGGCGGTTTGTTTCTTTTTGTCGGCGATCATGGCGCTAAGGCTAAAAAACCAAGCCGTAAAATGCAAATGACGGACAGTTTAGGTAAGATTTAACCATAGAGTCACAGAGACGCAGAGACGAAAAGAGAAGGTTAACCGCAGATGGACGCAAATAAACACAAATATCAAAACAGCGTCGTCAATACAATTCTGTATCCGCGTCCGTCTGCGTTTCTCTGCGGTTAAAAATCATTCACTGCGTCTCCGCAGTGAATTTTCTCTAAATGCAAGTACCGCTCCTTGATCTAAAAGAACAAAACACCGCGCTTCGTCCCGAGATCGAGGCGGCGCTTGGGCGTGTGCTTGATACCAATGGCTTTATTCTAGGCGGGGAAGTCGCCGAGCTGGAAAAGGAACTCGCAGCCTACTGCGGTACAAAACACGCGCTTGGGTGTGCTTCGGGCAGCGACGCAATTTTATTGGCGTTGATGGCTCTGGATGTCGGTCCGGGCGACGAGGTTATCACGACTCCGTACAGTTTTTTTGCCACCGTGAGTTCGATAACGCGGCTTGGCGCGACACCCGTTTTGGTCGATATTGATCCGGTCACCTATAACATCGATATCTCCCAGGTCGAAGCCGCGATAACCTCGCGTACCAAAGCCATCGAACCGGTTCATCTTTACGGACAGTGTTCGGACATGGCTGCGTTACGGGCGATCGCGGATAGTCATGGCATCGCAATCGTCGAGGATGCCGCACAGGCGATAGGTGCGGAAGAGGACGGCGTTCAGGCCGGAGCGATGGGAACGATGGGTTGCTTCAGTTTTTACCCGTCTAAGAATTTGGGCGGCATGGGCGATGGTGGCTTTGTGACAACAAATGACGACGCTCTCGCCAAAAAGCTGCGTGCATTGCGCGTTCACGGGTCGGAAGAAAAGTATTATCACAAATATATCGGGCTTAATTCGCGCCTCGATGGTTTTCAAGGCGCGGTCCTACGCGTGAAACTGCCGCATCTTAACGCATGGACAGACGCACGCCGCGTGAATGCCGACAACTATCGCCGCCTGTTCACCGATCTCGGCCTCGCGGAGCAGATTGGATTGCCGGCTGAGCGTAAAAACGCGAAACATATCTATAATCAATACGTCATTCGCGTGCCGGCACGCCGTGACGAACTTCGGGCTTTTTTGACCGAAAAAGGTGTTGGCACCGATATTTATTACCCTTTACCGCTTCACCTACAGACCTGTTTTGAATATCTTGGCTATAAGGCGGGTGATATGCCGGAATCCGAAAGAGCTGCAATCGAAACGCTCGCGCTCCCGATCTATCCGGAGCTGCGATCTTCACAGCAGGAGTTCGTCGCAGAATCGATAGCAGAATTTTTTACGGGAACTCAAATTTAATCCCATGGCGAAAGATCTGGTCGTTCTCGATAATAAAAATCTTAGCTCACGCTTAATTCTTATCGCGTTCGTCCTGTTTGCCGTAGGCCTAACATGGTTTGGCATACGTTGGCAGCTTGGGGATATGCTTGCGAATCTGACGCCGCCCACCGACCCGAACGCCGCGTCCGTGGCGGCCCTTGCCGAAAACCTTGCACCTTCCGATCCGCTAACGAGTTGGCTCCGGGCGTCGTTGACGGACGACCTGCCTGGCGACGACGCGACGTCGACATTAGAAAGATTTGAACAAACCGTTCGGCTTGCGCCGTTTGATTACCGTTGGCGCGTGGACCTGGGGCGTGCCCTGGAGCAAGACGACAAACTAGACCGAGCCGAGGCCGAGTTTAAGCGGGCCGTCGAGCTTGCCCCGTCGTATGCCTATCCGCGATGGCACCTTGGCAACTTTTATCTTCGCCACAACCGGGCCGACGACGGCTTTGCCCAACTAAAAAAAGCGACCGACAATAACACAGAGTATCGTGAGCAGGTCTTTTCGCTTGCGTGGGAATATTTTGATAAGGACGCCGCTCAGGTTGAGAAATTGGCCGGCGATCTGCCGGAAACGCGGGCGGGACTCGCATATTTTTTTGCCGCCCGCGGCCGTGCGGCCGATTCACTGCGTAATTGGAATCTTTTGAGCGACCGAGATAAGGCATCCAATTGGACGATCGGTAAATCGATCGCCCTCGGGCTGTATCAACAGCGTCATTTTCCACAGGCACTGGAGTTTTCAAACCTAAACGGAAATGACGCCGGTGCGAACGCCGGTATGGTGACCAATCCGGGCTTTGAATCGCCGATAACCGATCCCGAAAATTCCTGGTTCGGCTGGCAGGTGACCCGAAACGACTCCAAGGTCGAGGTTGCGACCGACGCTAAAGTAAAACATCAGGGCGACCGAAGTCTGAGAGTCACATTTCGCAATTTTATGAAACCGTCGTTCGCAAATATCCTTCAGACCGTGGTCGTTGAACCAAAGACACATTACCGTCTGCACTTTTACGTCCGAACCGAGAATTTGAAGAGCGCGGGCGGACCGATGCTCGAGATTCTGAACGGAAATGATGACAAGCCGATCGCACAGTCAAAAACTTTTCCGACAGGGACGAACGACTGGCAGGAAGTGACGGTCGACTTTACGACGCCGATAAACTGCGATGGCATCCAAATCAGGACAATACGGGCCTACTGCGGCGAAGCCTGTGCGATGGCGGGCATATTTTGGTACGACGATTTTGAGCTGGCGAGGCTATAAGAGTCCTAAATGACAAGGTTGAACCAAATAGCATTTTTTCTGATCTGCGCGGTCGTTGTATTTACGACTCTCGCATACGGAACAGTGCATCAGCCCGTAATTGCTCTCTTCTATTTAACCGTTGCGGCGGTGGTTTTGCTGTGGGCGGCGGATTGTTACGCTTGCGGAGCCGTTCGCTTTAGTCGGAGCCCGCTACAGATCCCATTGGCTTTGCTGGGGTTATATGCAATAGTCCAAATTATTCCGTTTGGCACGTCCAACGATGTCGCCGGTGTTTCGAATATACCTCGAACGATCTCCCGCGAGCCATTTGCAACCCAGGAAACCGCAATACAAATATTTATTCTTTGTTTGTTTTTCGCAGTAGCCCTGGTTTGCCTTAATAGTGCCGCGCGGTTAAAGCGCATTGTGATGGTTGTTACCGCTTTTGGATTTATCTACGCATTTTATGCGATCCTGCAATCGGTCCTGAGTCCAAACAAGATCTACGGAATATACGCGGTGCCGTATGCGACGCCGTTTGGCTCGTTTGTAAACCGGCATGATTTTGCCGCCGTTATGGAAATGACGCTCGGCATTCCGCTCGGCATGATTTTTACTGGGGCCGTAACCCGGGATAAAAGGCTTTTATACGTTGTCGCCATAGCGTTGATGGGGGCCGCGCTACTCCTGAGCGGTTCGCGGGGCGGACTGGTCGCCTTTGTCTCCGAGATCATTCTGCTGACAATCCTCACAACGCGGAGCAAAGGCAAAAAGAACGTTATTTTAAAGATAGTCCTTTCATTGCTGCTGGTTGGGGCGGCCGTGGGCGGCGCGGTGTTCGTGGGCGGCGACACGTCGCTGACCAGGCTAACCGGTCCATCCTCATCACCCGACTTTACGTCAAACCGCACCGTCATTTGGGCGGCGACACGTTCGGTCATCACCTCTAATTTGCCCTTCGGATCGGGCCTCGGCGCGTACGCTCAGGCACTGACTCCGTATGACCCGCAAAGCGGTACCCAACGCGTAGAACAGGCACATAACGATTATCTTCAGGTAATGGCCGATGCCGGTATCATCGGCGGCGTCATTGGATTGTTATTCTTGTTTTGGCTTATTCGGGAGGGAATCCAAAACACACGGGGAAAAAACACTTTTCGCCGGGGCGTCGCGGTCGGAGCCTTCGCCGGATGCTCTGCGATTCTCATCCACAGCGTCTTTGACTTCGTCCTGCATATCACGGCGATTTCCGTGATGTTTCTAACGCTAATGGCTATTCTCGTGGCGAGCGGAAGGAAATATGAGGACGACATTCTAGAATTTGACGAAATTTCGCCCAAACGACGAAAGCCTGCCATCGTAACCCCGATCTCGGTCAAATCGCGTAAATCATCTACATTGGAGCAGACGAACTGATCTCGCTAAAATTCGATCTGCCTCTTGCTCGTTCCGCCGACGAATGAACGAACTATCCACCAAATAATCCCATGCGAGACGTAGATCCCGGCGATGGTGAGTAGCGCGTACTGCGAATAAAGAAAGACAAACATCGCCATCGCGGCGAGAGCGATAACGACGATAAAACTTTGGCGTCCGGCACCAGCCGTCTTGAAACTCGTATAACGTATCTTACTGACCATCAAAATCGCGAGAACGGCCATCAACGCCATAATCGCGTAAGAATATTGTTGTGCGGCCCTTTCTCCATAGGTACTTAGCGGAGCGGGGGCGAAATACACCAGCGATGCGACCAAACCTCCGGCGGGCGGTATAGGCAAACCGACAAAGTTTTTCTTATCGATCTTCGGCGTTCCCTCGGCCAAAACACGCGGCCGTGTCGCCTGCAGATTAAAGCGTGCCAGCCGAAATATGCCGCACATTAGAAATAAAAACAGGACAATTACCCCAATATTGTGTCCGGGACTGCCTTGATTAAAGACGCCGGCGAACGCCCATGCGTAAACCAGGGCGGTCGGAGCGATCCCGAATGTGAGTACATCGGCGAGCGAGTCAAACTGGACGCCGATCTCGGTTGCGGTCCTCGTGGCCCTCGCAACGCGGCCATCGATAGTGTCAAATAGGATCGCTAGACCGATTCCCAACCCGGCCAGATTGAAATAATGCGCCGCCAACAACGGATCGACAAATGATGCGTGAAAACCCCGAATCGATGCCAAAACGGCGAGGAAGCCCATAGCGACATTCGCCGCCGTGAAAAGCGACGGTATTACGTATAGACCTTTCTTGATCCCGCGATGGGGCGGTTTGATATCTTCGTCTGCCACAAAAATTAGTAAATAGTGAATGGTAAATCGTGAATCGTCGTTCTTTCAATTTACGATTCACGATTTACGATTAACTTTCCGATTATTGTCTCACCGCCGAGCACGCGATCCCCGATCTTTACCGCGATATCCACGTTGGCGGGCATTAATATATCGGTACGCGAACTAAACTTTATCAGGCCAAATTTTTCGCCTCTTCGGAGATTATCACCCGCTTTTGGCCAACAGACAATGCGCCGCGCCAAGATTCCCGCGATCTGTGTGCATGTCACGGTCACATCCGGGCCTTCGATAATCAGCGAATTTCGCTCGTTGACGAGGCTCGCATTATCGCTCGTAGCGGGGATTTTGCGGCCTTTGACATAGCTGATCTTGCCGATAATGCCGGTGATCGGCGAGCGGTTTATGTGGACGTCCAGCGGCGAGAGAAATACGCTGACAAGTTTGCTCTTTTCGGTAATATCGATGCGAGTGACGCGGCCATCGGCGGCCGAAACGATCAGGCCTTCGCCCGTCGGGGTCACGCGGTGCGGGTCGCGAAAAAAGTAGAGCATAAACGCCGCGACGACCGCAAACAAAACAGCGACCGGCCACCATTGCAGTGTGCCGAACAAGGCCGCAATTAATACAGGAACCAGGACAAAAGGGATACCTTCGCGAACCATAATTATTCAGTAGTCAGTAGTCAGTAGTCAGTGGTCAGTGGTCAGTCACTGCGTTTTCACACCCTGCCGAAAGACTTCACGATACTATATTTGCGGCCAATTACCGAAACCGCTGCAAGGCCAAAGTCCAAAGCCCTATCTCTATGTCCTCTGTGTCTCTGTGGTGAATCCCTCTAAATCAAAAAAAGCCCGGCGTTAACAAACGCCGGGCAAAAGAGGAGGATCGTATGAAGTCACCTCATATTCTGACGAGATTATCCTTTGCGTAGCTGTATGCACACCAAGCGGCGAACAGATGGATGACCCACCCCAAAGTGCCCGCCGAACCGATCCACGAAAAACCGGTCAATATTAACCAAATAATGCCTATGACAATTCTTCCGTTATAAATCTGCCCGAGCCCGGGAATCAGTAAACTCAAAATGCCAGCTAATAAAGGTTCACGCATCGAATTAAAAGTGCCTCCACAAAATAATTACGATCCGACCCGCTGTTTGTTTCAAAAATGTGTTTTCTATTAGTTCATTGGCAGTGTGTCAGTAGCCCGTCCGTGAGGGAGGACACTCTCAGAGGCATCAATCTAGGGCCCTAAAGTAAACAAACACATGGCTTACTGGCCCTTGCAAGGTATGAAAACCGTTGCAATCCGTTGCCGTTGGCGACCTAAGCAACACCTTTTGTACCAAAAGGACTTCTCCGAAATCCCTCTTAAGTCAATTACCTCAATATTTACAGCCTTAACTTGACGCCTATGAGGCTGAGCCACCCCCGCACATCAACGGGCAATGCCCGAAGAAAGCTAACTAAAGTTTTGAACCCTAAACATTCTGAAAAAGGCTTCGTCCGACCGAAGCCTCATTTAGCCTTTTTTCATAATCCTTGAGCATCTGAGTCCGCCGCCACCTTGACTTTCTTTTAGTTCCGTGCTGTCATGTCCCTATATTTCGTATAGATTAGTTTTTCTGAGAAAAGAAAGGTGAGCAGATCATGGAGCCTTGTTTTTACACTTTTCATATTGGTATTGGTTGCAATCCCTAGTGTTGACGCGCTCACGAAGGTCTCATGTATCAGGGCCGGTTGCAAGACAGCGACGGGCCTGCTTTTCGACAAGGTGAAGAGTCCATAGGAGCCCAGCGACAGTTTCCGGCAAGACACGTGTATTAGCCGCTTCATAGGAGGTCGAGTTGCAAATCTAAATAACAACGGAGGAATGGATGATGAAACAAGTGATAGCAGCGATGTTAGCTTTAGTTGTCTTGGTTGGGCAAGTCTCGATCAGCTTTGGCTACTCAAAACCGAGTACGTATATTCCAGACCCAGCCACGATCGTGTTCAAGGAGCAATATCTTAAGTCTCCGCATGGGTGGATGATCGCCAAGGCGATCGATCTGTTACAGCACGATGGGTATATAAAAGAGGCGGACGAGGCCCAGAGCAACCTCGTTCCGATGATCGAGGGCGTAACATTCAACGATGTCTGGGGCGATGCCGACCTTGCGGGCGGATCGGTTCTCGACTATTACATCCCTGACAAACCGGGTCAAAACTTCGGATATGGCTGCGCCCTGGGCTTCCCGTTTCATTACTTTGCCCCTTACAAGAACTGTACCCAGGCTTTCCAGAATCATCCGTTCTATGGCTACGGGAATGCGGCCGAGCACGCGCAGTTTCGTTACGACTATGCCCTGAGAATTGCCAACGGCAATTGGGGCACCGACCCGCGCGACAAGATGGCGGGCTGGGTGAACAACACCCACTTTGGGCAGGACGATCCTATGGACGGCAGGTACGCCTTTGGAACGGATGCCATCGACCATCCTCATCACACATGGGGCAATGGTCAAACTGCGATGAGCGTTTTTTCTGATCTTCGCTCCATCTACAGTAATTTCGAGATAGTTAACCCGGTTGAGACTAATGCCGATCTGGCGAAGATATTTGTCCCAAAGAACTTTGTTTTTGATGACCACAACGGAGGATCCACATGGTTCGACGATCGTTATGGAGATGCTGACGACATCGAAGCCTTTAACGGCTGGGACGGCCACGAAACCGCCGTTTATGCAAACTGGACACTCGATGCCGGCGGCGGCCACTGCATTGGCGGCTCCGACTGCGCTGCTCCGATGGTGGTTCGCCTGCGCGTGGATTCAACGGCACATGCTTTCTTCCAGATAGGCTGGGCGCTCCACCTGCTCGAAGACGTGACGACGCCTGTTCATACCATTGATGGAAGCGTTGATGCCTATCAGATGCACAACGACGTCGAATCAAGGGCCGACGAGGTGCTCGCCTCCGTAGGCGTCAGCTTCAACGGTAATATAATAAAGGATGCTCTGCCCGCGCTCTCGGCGTCAGACTTCGGGGCGCTATATACAGCCCATCCACCGATTTGTGCGGGCGACGCAATAGACCCGGGGACATATTTTAAGACGCGCTGGTATACCGACACGCTCGCAAAGCAGCCCGGCGAAGGCGTCGCCCATGCGTACGTTCGCAACTCCGCTGAGATCTCTCATCGGTTTATTCCGTATATCAAGTGCATCAATACAGAGGATGACACGAGTTGGGACAAGGTCGGAACGTTTACGGTCTCCGGCCTGGACATGGGCGTCAAATCGGCCGCCGGTCTGTTACATCAGTTCATGAATGAATCCGGGCTGGCGGACACCACTCCGCCCAGCCTCTCGCTCTCAACGAATTCACCAAATCCGACGAACCACAACGTTCTAACTTTCACCGGTTCCGCAACGGACGCGGGCAGCTTTATAAAGAGCGTAGAATACTCGCTCAACGATGGGCAGACATGGCAGGCGGCACAAGCCACCGACGGAACTTTTGATAGTCTATCAGAGGCGTATTCGTTCACGACCCCGCCGCTGGCTGACGGCACCTACACGATCCGCACGCGGGCAACGGATGTTTCCAACAACGTCTCGGCGGCGACCCAGCCCTTCGTCATCGTCGTGGATACGACACCGCCGGTCATCTCAATTTTACAGCCGACGGCCAGTCAGTATTCGCATAGCGCGACGCTGACGCTTGGTTACTCTGTAACGGACGCCCTCTCAGGCGTAAAGAGCTTCACCCCCACGCTCGATGGCTTTGCGACCGTTGCGGGGCACGGGTTAGCTAACGGCCAGCCAATCAATCTGCTCACTCAGTTGACGCTGGGCAATCACACCTTCCTGATCAACGCCGCCGATAACGCTGCCAACAGCGCTTCAAAATCGGTTGTCTTCTCGATCGTTGTCACTGCCGACAGTATCAAAGACGATGTTGCTCAATTCCTGGCGGTTGGCATGATCAAGAACAACGGCCAAGCCAATTCGCTCACCGTAAAGTTGAACGCAGCCGCAGCCGCGCGTGCGCGCGGAGATTGCAAAACGGCGGCGAACAATTACAACGCGTTCATCAACGAGTTGCAGGCCCAACGGGGCAAAGGCGTTGATACGAACGCCGCTCAAGTAATGATCGCGGACGCGCAATACTTGATCTCCCACTGCCCGTGAATACGATCAACGATTTGCCGGCAGGTACGTTTATTCCGTTCCCGCCGGCAAATTACCTTTGGCCTGCGAAATGCCGCAGTGTCGTGCGGACGATTAGGGTTATACACAATAAAGTGGCTCCACATCTTAGCGGGTTGCTTGCCCCCATAGGCTAAGGCTATAAGTAAGCAAACACATGGCTTACTGGCCCTTGCAAGGCATAAAAACCGTTGTAATCCGTCGCCGTTGGCGACCGAAGCAACACCTTTTGTACCAAAAGCACTTCTCCGAAATCCCTCTTAAGTTAATTACCTCAATATTTACGGTCTTATGATGGCGTCCATGGTGGGCCTCGGCGAGTCGGACGCCTGCGTTCACGCTACCGACACAAGCTTTAATGGTTTCATCTTAGTTTCCCAAAACCGCGTGTAAAAGAAAGTGCGTTCCGAAGAACAGGGCGACGCCGGCGAAGACTGAGAGGGATACCCAGGGGCTGCGGCCACCGTGGTGGTTGACTTCGGGGATGAGGTCGCTGGCGGCGACGTAGAGCGTGACTCCGCCGGCGATGGGCAGGGCGTAGGCGACGGTGAAGCCGAGATTGGTGCCGATGAAATAGAACACCATCACGCCCAGAAATGTCGTTAGGCCCATCAATGAGGTCGTGATCAATACTTGTCGCCGATGTTTGCCCGCCGCCATCACCATTGATCCGATCGTAAACCCTTCGGGGAATTTGTGCAGAAAAACCGCGATAAATACAAGTAAACCAACCTTGACATTGACCTGCGAGGCGGCCGCGATCGACACTCCGTCAAAGAATGTGTGGACCAGCATTCCGCCGACAGCCGTGTAGGCGGACGAGGCGGAGATCATCTCGTGGCCGTGATCTTCATCATCGCAATGCATTTCCTCGCCGAGATGAAAATGCGGAGCGATGGTGTGTTCGACAAACTGCGTTAACAAATAACCGCCGAGCAAAAGGATCATCGGGGTGGAAAGGATTTCGATGTTGCCCGGATTGTTCGCCTGCCAAATCTTTATCGTCTCCGGCAATATCTCAAAAAGCGAGACCGCCAGCATAAATCCCGCACCGAGGGCGAGCAGGTATTTTAGGAACCGCTTGTAGTTTTGATGGAACCCCGAAGGGAAAAGTACGAGGCCACCGAGAACATTGGCGAGACCGGCAAGCAATCCGAACAGAATCAGTTGGAGAAACAAGGGCGTCATGTGTTTCGAGCGAATCGTTTCTATCCTATATCAGCAAAAAGAGAAAACACAAAAACAGAGGTGATTTCGGGTTCGGCGCTAAACTGCATAACTTAAACGCGTGATTAAAAAAAATCACAAAATTTTTCCTTGACACGATCTAAAATATAGGCGTAGAATCCTTATTAGTTAAGTTAGCTCGGATATGGCTTTCGGGCTCAACCTACAAACCTGACACAAGTGTTTAAGAATATTAAGCGCCAAACGCAAGGCGCGAGGGGCGTTTTGTCGGCTTTTTCTGAGCCCGTGAAATCTTGAGGCTCGGTCCTTTCGTCTGCTCTTTGAATATGCCGGGAAATGAAGCATCAAATGCGCATCGGTCGGTATTGCTCGGCGAATCTCTCCGATTTCTGGACGCGTCTAGCGGTGGTTTGTTTGTCGATGCGACGCTCGGGCTCGGCGGACACACCGAAGGCATCTTGAATGCCTCGCCCGACACGAAAGTAATTGGGATCGATCAGGATAGTGAGGCGATGGAGCTTGCAAAAATACGGCTTTCGCGATTTGGGTCACGTGTCACCTTTGTCCAGGCAAATTTTTTGGCGATTCGGCAGATTGTTGAAAATGCAGAACCCGCAGGCATAATCGCCGACCTCGGCGTTTCATCGCTGCAGCTCGACAGCGGTTCGCGTGGATTTAGTTTCAGGTTTGACGCACCGCTTGATATGCGAATGGATGCGGATTCGGATGGCATCACGGCTGCGGAACTGTTGGCGACCACGAGCGAAAAAGAGCTGGCGAACATTATTTATCAATATGGCGAGGAACGCGCCTCTCGGCGAATCGCCCGATGGATAGTTGAAAAAAGAGAGGCCGGGACGCCGATAGAAACGACAATTGAGCTTGCCGAGCTGGTAAGACGGGCGGTCAAGCAAGGCGCGAAAGACAAGATACATCCCGCGACGCGGACGTTTCAGGCATTGCGGATCGCGGTTAACAATGAGCTTGAGATCCTTGAGCAATTTATTAATGATTCGATCGATCTTTTGAAAACCAACGGCAGGCTGGCGATCATTACGTTTCACTCACTCGAGGATCGGATCGTAAAGCAAGCCTTTCAGCGTCTCGCGGGCAAATGTTCATGCCCGCCGCGAATACCGCAATGTATGTGCGGGGCGGCGAAAAGGGTTGAGATCCTGACGAAAAAGCCGGTCACGGCAACCGAGACCGAGCAATTTGAAAACCCACGTTCACGCAGTGCAAAGCTGAGAGCGTGCCGCAAGTTAGAGCAGTAAAATAGTTAAAATCACTTTCCCGGAGGACGATTATGATCAAAAGAAATCCCGCCAAAATTACGCAAGTACAGACAAGACAGCCGAGGCGTTGGCCGACTTATTCGCTGATACTCGTATGCGGATTGTTGCTGGTGTCGGGATTTTTCTTTGCCGGACGGCAGCATTTTTCGTCGATGGATTATGGGATGAAGAATTCGCGTCTGCGAAAGCAGATCGACGATCTTGAGGCCGAAAAGCGGCGTCTGCTGCTGAACCGTGAAATCTCGCTTTCGCCGGCGGAAATCAAAAAGGCCGCAAAGAAGGCCGGCTTTATTGATGCAGCGGAGCCTGTACCCGAATTAGCGAAGATGGCCGTGCCGATTACTGCGCCAATTGCCGCACCGACAAAAGAAAAGGCTATAACACCTGTCGTGGCCACGGTCCGACCGAAAACGATGATCGTTAAAACTGCGTCAATCGCCGCCGCCCCGGCATCAGTTCCTGCTACTTATTCACGGACCGAGCGCATTGTAAAACCGGTGAAAAGAACGACCGCCGCCGAATAATACAAAATTCTCAAGGGATAAATCAGTAATGGCAAGACCGAACAAACCAAAAAAGAGAAATATGCGGCAGGTCGCCTTTACGCGATTCATGCTGGTCGTCGCGGTGTTTGTGATATGGATCGGCGGCATCGGCGTCCGCCTGTTTCACCTGCAAGTGACGCAGCATGCGTGGCTGCGTGAGAAGGCGCTTGATCTGCGTCAGGATGTGAAGCAGGCACGTGCGCTTCGCGGCACGATCTTTGATAGAAATGACCGGGCGCTTGCGATGAGCCTGCCGGTCAAGACACTTTATGCCGACCCGACCGAGATCGCCGATCCGGAAGCGGCGGCAACGATCATCGCAAAAACCTTAAAGCTCGACGCTGCACCGATTGCGGCCCAGTTGCGTCAAGGTAAAGAGGGAAATAAGCGTTTTGTCGCGATCGCTAAAAAGGTTGAGGACGACGCTGTCCAAAAGCTTAATAAAGCTCTCGACATGCCGGACGTCAAAAAGGCCGATAAGCCTAATTTCAACGGCTTACATTGGAAAGATGACCAGAAACGCAGCTATCCGTACCAAACGCTCGCGGCCCAGGTGATCGGATTTAGCAATGGCGAGGACGACGGCAAGGCCGGGATCGAGCAATCGCAGGATGATGCTTTGCACGGAGCGGTGATCCGCAAATTACAGGAACGTGACCGTTTGGGCCGCGTTTATGACGAAACCATCTCTGAACGCGAAAAGCCGAGCGATATCGTCCTTACGATAAACTATCCCTATCAATATATGGCCGAGCAAGCGCTGGAAAAAGGCGTTCGGGCGGCTCAGGCAAAATCGGGAATGGCCATTGTGATGAATCCGAAAACGGGAGAGATCCTGGCGATGGCAAATTTTCCGACGTTCGACCCTAATACGATCAACGAGGCCGCCGCCGACAATATAGGAAACAAGACGATCCAGTCGTCCTATTCTCCGGGGTCGGCTTTTAAGATCGTCACCTATGGGTCGGCACTGGAAAAGCACCTGTTTTCGCCCGACGATAAAATAGATGCCGGCAATGGGACGATCGAGGTCGCAAATCATCTTTTTTCCGACCATCATACAGGAGTTATGAGCTACGCCGAAGCCCTCGCCCACTCGAGCAATATTTGTGCGATCAAAACGGGAATGCGCGTGGGCCGTGATGATTTTTCGTCAATGATCCACAAGATGGGCTTTGGCAATCGCACCGGCATCGAGCTGCCGGCTGAAACCAGCGGTATCGTGCGTCCGGTGGACAAGTGGTATGGCGACTCGCTGGCGTCAATGTCGATCGGTTACGAAATAGGCGTAACGGCGTTGCAAATGGCCACTGCTTTTGCGACGATAGCAAACAACGGAATTAGGATCCAGCCTCACATTATCAAGGAGATTCGCCGCTCGAACGAGCAGCCAAAGGCGGTCATGCAACCCATGCAAACACAGGTGGTTACATCGGATACGGCGCGCAGTCTAAAGACGATGTTAAAGCAGGTGGTGCTAACTGGAACTGGCCGACGAGCACAGTTAAACGGCTACACAGCGGCCGGTAAAACGGGTACGGCGTGGAAGGTTGACACAAAGTCAAAATCGGTCGATTCGAGTAAATATATTTCGTCATTTATCGGGATGGCACCTGCGGATAATCCTGAGATTGTGGTTGCGGTGATCATGGATGAGCCAAAGGTTGGGGCACGAGATGGCGGTATGGTTTCGGCTCCCGTTTTCCGCGAGATCGCGCAGCAGATATTAGAGGAAATGAAGGTCGCACCGGACGGCCCGATGCGACAGGAATCATTGATCGCAAAAGTTATTCGCGAACCATCGGCAACCGAAACGCTCGCTGGCAAAACGAGTGATGAGAAGACTAAGAAAAGCGTAACTCCAAAGCCACCGGAACGGGTAATTGATAAAGGAAAGCTTAAAGATATAAAGAAAACCAAAGAGAAAAAATTTAGCGAGCCGGGAAAATTGACGGCACTCCTAAACGACCTCGACTATTTATTTGAAATCAAACTGCCGGACATTGTAAGAATTGAAACTTGAAACCGCTATTGGATATATGAATGCTGACGCGACGATCATTGATCCCGCTTTGCTTAAACGCGAAGTGGGTTCTTTTGCTATCGATTCACGCGAAGTCAGCAGCGGCGGCGTCTTTTTTGCCCTTTCGCAGCCCGAATACCGTGACAATTGCTTTAATGGTGATTTCGAAGATTCTACCAAATATGTTCCTTCGGCGTTTGAAAAAGGAGCCGTTGCCTGTGTCGTTCGTCCGGATAGATTTGAGGAGCATAGGGCCGATCTTGAGCGATTTCGCGGCCGGCTGATATTTGTCGATGATTCGATCGCTGCGTTTCAACGGCTGGCCCACGGCGTCTATTTGGAATGGAACAAGCCGGTCATCGCCATCACGGGGAGCGCGGGCAAAACCACGGCGAAAGAATTGACCGCACACGTTCTGCAGTCAAGCGGACGCAAGGTTTTGCGCAATATCAAGAATTACAACAACGGCCTCGGCCACCCGTTGACCGTTTTGAACCTTGCGGCGGATAAAAGCTATGACGTAGCGGTCTTGGAGATGGGAATGTCGACGCCGATGAACGAGATCGAGCGTCTCTGCCGCATCACGCCGCCGGATGTCGCCGTCGAGCTAAATGTTTTGCCCGTCCATATTGAGCATCTCGGCTCGATCGAAAATGTGGCGAGGGCCAAGGCAGAGCTTGTTGAGGGAATGAAGCCGGGCGGCACGGCCATTCTGAACGCGGACGATGCTCTGGTTATGGAAATGAGCGGGTTGGTCAACGGCCGTACGATCACATACGGTATTCGGATGCCGGCGGATGTCATGGCCGACAATATTCATTTTGAGCGCTTTGGAGAAACGACGTTTGAACTGAAGATCGGGGGCGAGACCGCTGAGGTATTATTCCCCCTAAACGGTCAGCACAATATCTTGAATGCGCTCGCCGCCGCCGCAGTCGGACACAGCTTTGGCATGTCGGTCGAAGCAATTGCAGCATCGCTGCACACGGTTGCCCCGCCGCCTCAACGCGGCGAGGTTTTGCATTTTGCCGATGGGTTTACCGTCGTTAACGACTCGTACAATTCAAATCCAAATGCCCTTATCGGCATGGTCAAAACGCTCATGGACGGCGGCAAGTCAGCGCGGCGAAAGATTGTTGTGGCTGGGGAAATGCTCGAATTAGGTGTCGATGCAGCTAAAATGCATCACGAGGTCGGTGTCGAGATCGCCGGGCACGGTGTTGATATTTTATACGGAGTTCGCGGGCTTGCTCAAAACATGATCGACGGGGCGAATGAGACTGGTAAGATCGAAACGCGGTTTTTTGAGAGCTCGGACAAAGCCGGTGATTTTATTGTTGACAACACCCGTGCTGGCGATTTGATCCTCGTAAAAGGCTCGCGGAGCGTGCGGACCGAGAGAGTTGTAGAGAAATTGTTGGAAAAATTTAGTTTGGAGGATGAAAGTTCGGTGACTCGGTGAGGCGGCTTTAATTCCGCACTCCGAATTCCGCACTCCGCAATTCGCCAATGCTCTATTACTTCTTATACCAATTCCTTTTTCTGCAATACGGGAAAAATAGCGACTCGTATTTTTTCAAGGGTCTCAATGTTTTCCAATATGTTACGTTTCGCACGGCGATGGCCGCGACCACGTCATTACTGATCTCGCTGCTGCTTGGCGGAAAGGTCGTCAGAAAGCTTGCGGATCTGAAATTTGGGCAGGAAATTAGGGAAGAAGGGCCTGCATCGCATCAGGAAAAACGCGGCACGCCGACGATGGGCGGTATTTTGATCATCGGATCGGTATTTTTCTCGACGATACTTTGGGCAAGGCCGGACAACCTTTATTTGTGGATCGCGTTAGGATCGACGACGCTGTTTGCGGCGGTCGGCTTTGCGGATGACTGGATAAAGATCGTCAAAAAGCGAAGCCTTGGGCTGACCGGAACGCAGAAGATAGTTGGACAATTGATAACCGCGTTGCTGGTCTGGGGCGTACTGTGGGCGTGGGGAAATTACCCGTGGAATCTCAGTATCCCGTTCCTAAAGGCGACGGCCGAGATCGGCGGCATTAGCTATATCGGGCCGGTAATCTATTTTTTCTTTATCGCGTTTATCTTACTTGGCTCGTCGAACGCGGTGAACCTGACCGACGGTCTCGACGGCCTCGCGATCAGCGTTACGTTTATCGCAATGTCGGCGTTGACCGCTCTCACGTATCTCGCGAGCGACGCCCGATGGGCGGAACGCCTCGATATTACGCATAATCCGGCGGCGGCGGAATTGACCGTTTTTTGCGGGGCGATGGCCGGGGCGAGCCTTGGGTTTTTATGGTACAACTGCCCGCCGGCAGAGGTTTTTATGGGCGATGTCGGGAGCCTCGCGATAGGTGGAGCACTTGGTACGGTCGCGATCCTGACTAAGCAGGAGTTTCTGCTGCCGTTTATCGGCGGTGTGTTTATTTTGGAAGCGGTCTCTGTGATGCTTCAGATGTCGGTGTTTAAATTGACTAAACGCGGAGGTCAGCCTGGCAAACGCGTTTTCAAAATGGCGCCGCTCCACCATCACTTTGAGATGAGCGGCTGGAAAGAGCCGAAGATCGTATTTCGCTTTGTGATCGTGGCTATCTTATTTGCATTGCTGAGTTTATCGACGCTCAAATTACGTTGATGTGTAAGGCTCGGGTGGGCATTATTAATTGTAAATTAAACGTTATAAATTGCAGTTTGATAAACGCTCTCGATTTTTTGAAAGTCAATTAATAATTGGCAATGTGTAATTAATAATTGGTCATGCGAATAGAAGGGAGGAAAAGCTTAGTTCTCGGCGCCGGTAAATCCGGCGTTGGATCGGCTAGATTCCTTGCGGAGCGTGGTGCAACTGTAGCCCTTCATGATCGAAAGCCGGTCGATGAATGGTCGGAAACGGCGAGATCTTTGAAAACTTCATACAATGTAAGTTTGATCTCGGGTGACCTTCCGTCTGAGCTGCTCGATCAGATTGATTTGGTCGTTATCTCGCCGGGTGTGCCGACGAATACGATCCCGGCCCGCTTCGTTGGCCGTAAGGATGGCGAGATTATTGGCGAGGTCGAGCTTGCATACCGCTTTTTGAAAGGCCGTATTGTGGGCATTACTGGCTCGAACGGCAAAACAACGACGACGGCATTGATCGGCGAATTGTTGACAAATGCGGGAATCGCGACGCAGATTGGCGGGAATATCGGCACGCCGCTGCTGAGTTTGACGGAAACTTCGGTAGATGACGGTTGGACGGTTGCCGAGCTGTCGAGCTTTCAGCTTGAGACGATCAAGGATTTTCGGCCGAACGTCGGTCTTTGCCTGAATGTGACGCCAAATCACCTTGACCGGTACGATGGATTTCGGGAGTACGCGGAGGCAAAACGTCGCATTTTTATGAACCAGACCGCCGAAGACGTCGCGATACTGAATGCCGATGACCCAACCACGGCAAGCTGGGCCGCAGGCGGATTAAAGTCGAACGTGGTGCTTTTCAGCGTCAAACGTGAGTTGGACGAAGGTTTGTTTTTGCGCAACGGCGAGCTGATTTGCCGGGCGAGCGGCAAAGAGAAAGTGCTAACGACGCGGGACGATATTTTCGTGCGCGGTTTGCATAACGTAGAGAATATTTTGGCCGCGTTTGCCGCGGGACTAGCCTGCGGAGCGTCGCCGGAATCGATGCGTGAGACGGTTAGGAAATTTAAGGGTGTGGAGCATCGCATCGAATTCGTTGCTGAGATTGGCGGAGTGAAATTTTACAACGATTCGAAAGCGACATCGGTCGATGCGACCTCAAAAGCCCTCGAAGCCCTAAGCGGTGGCGAATGGAAAACCGTCCTGATACTTGGCGGTCGCGGCAAAAACGCTCCGTACGCACCGCTGTCCGAGTTGATCGAATCGTCGGTCCGGTCGTTAATCGTGATTGGCGAGGACGCTGATAATATCGAGTCTCAATTGTCACGCTACGCCGAGATAATTCGGGCCGGGTCGATGGAAGACGCGGTTGCTAAAGGGTTTGCGGCCGCGAAAAGCGGTGATGCGGTGCTGCTTGCCCCGGCATGCGCGAGCTTTGATATGTTTAAGAGTTTTGAGGAAAGGGGAATGGTTTTTAAGGCGGCGGTCATACAACTGAAAACTGAAAACGGAAAACGGAAAACGGAAAACGGAAAATGGTGGCGACTGACAACCGACAACTGACAACCGACAACTGACTAAAAATGGCTCAGGAAAATCGCACAGACTGGTTTATGTTCGGCATCGCGGCATCGCTCGCTCTATTTGGGGCGATGATGGTTTACAGCGCCTCGGCTATGTTTGCTCTGAAAGAAACCGAGAGCTTAAGCCAGAATACGTATTTTTACAAGCAGATCGTGTTTACACTGATCGGTTTGCTCGGTATGTTTGTCGTGAGCCGGATCGATTACCACATTTATCAAAAGGCCTGGGTCGTGTATGGAACGCTGGCCGTGACGGCTCTCCTGCTGGCGGCGGTATTCGGATTTCCCTCGATCAACGGAGCGCGGCGTTGGATACGCTTTTCCGGCTTTTCGTTTCAGCCATCGGAACTCGCCAAAATAGCTCTGCCGATTTTCCTCGCCTATTACTTGACAAAAAAAGAGGATCTCGTGGGCGACCTGAAAGCAACGGTGATTCCGTGTATCGCGGGTTTGTGTCTGCTGGCCGGGCTTGTTTTCCTTGAAAAGGATCTTGGAACAACGATTGTCCTGTGCGCTATATTTTCGGCAGTTTATTTTGCCGCCGGAGCGCGCCTGACGCATATCGCGAGTGTCGCGGCCATGATGGTTTTGGGCGGAGCAGCAGCTATATTTTTTGCACCGTGGCGTGTCGCCCGGCTGATGGCGTTTCTTGATCCGTTCAAGTACGCCGACGACGAAGGCTATCAGGTGGTACAGTCGCTGTATGCGATCGGGTCGGGCGGCGTGCTCGGCGAGGGATTTGCGAAAGGGCACCAGAAGCTGTTTTATCTGCCTTATCCTTATTCGGATTTTATTTTTTCGGTTGTCGGCGAGGAGTTGGGGCTGGTCGGAACGTTTGCTGTCGTGCTCGCGTTCGGACTGCTGCTTTGGCGCGGGAGCCGGGCGGCGGTGCTTGCTCCCGACCGCTTTGGAATGCTGCTCGGTATCGGAGTGATAACCGGCATCATCGTTCAGGCGCTTTTTAACATCAGCGTTGTGACTTCGATCCTGCCGGCAAAGGGAATTCCGCTGCCGTTTATTTCGTATGGCGGATCGTCTGTGGTCGTGACTTTAATTGGAGTTGGCATTTTGCTAAGCATTTCGAAATTTGCCCAGAGCGAGTCTCCAAGCGCGGAAAAAACGGGCAGCCGTGTGTCTCGAAAGGGGCGACCTGTCCGGGGGTTTGATAGTTAAAGATGAAAGTTTTGATCGCAGCCGGCGGGACCGGCGGACATATTTATCCAGGGATCGCCGTCGCCAATGAAATAATGGGCCGCGACGCCGAATCCGAAGTCCTGTTTGTCGGCACGGCACGCGGACTCGAAAAGAAGATCGTTCCGGACAACGGCTTTCAACTTTCGCTGATTAATAGCTCGGGGCTTAAGAATGTCGGTCTCGTTGGTAAGATTAAAGGGCTTTCGGTTTTGCCCAGGAGCTTTCTAGAGGCCCGGCGTATTATGCGACAGTTTCGCCCGCACGTTGTGGTCGGGGCTGGCGGATATGTCTCGGGGCCCGTACTTATGATGGCGGCGATTATGGGCTTGCCGACGTTGGTTATGGACTCAAATGCATTGCCGGGCTTTACTAACCGGCGGTTGGCCAAATTTATTGATAAGGCGGCATTGACCTTTGCGGAGGCCTTGCCTTTTTTTGGTAAGAAAGGCGTTGTGACCGGAAATCCGGTTCGTCAGGAGTTTTTTGAGGTAGCGGCGAAAGAAAGGTCGAGCGAATTTCATCTGCTCGTTTTTGGCGGGTCACAAGGTTCCAGTGCGATAAATAATGCCATGGTGGACGCCCTCGAACACCTGGCCGCGTATGAGGGAAACCTTACCGTAACCCATCAGACTGGTGAAGCTGACTTTGAAACGATAAGGTCGGCGTATGCAGGTTCGAAATTTTCAAAAGCCGAAGTGCGGCCGTTCATCTCGGATATTTTTGTCGAATTTGAAAAAGCCGACCTGATCGTTTGCCGGGCCGGTGCCACGACATGTGCCGAGGTTGCGGCGGCCGGTAAGGCGGTGTTGATGATACCTTTGCCAACGGCGGCGGACGATCACCAACGAAAAAATGCCGAGGCGTTGGTAAGAGCGGGTGCGGCGAAGATGATACTTCAGCCGGACCTGAGCGGCGAGGTATTGGCGAACGAGATCAGAGCACTGATCGATTCGCCTGAGACGATAACCGAGATGGAATTGGCCGCAAAGCAACTCGGCCGCCCGGACGCCGCAGAAAAAACTGTTGATATGATAGAAGAATTAAAACGCAATGTATGAGGAAGAAATTTAACGCAAAGCCGCCAAGTCGTAAGGACGCAAAGAGATCCAATGCAAATATGATATTTCAAAATTTCATTGGTCAACTACATTCAAAATCTTTGCGTCTTAGCGCCTTTGCTCCTTTGCATTAAAAAATCTTATGTTTCGTCACGTAAAAAGAATCCATTTTATAGGTATCGGCGGTATCGGGATGAGCGGCATCGCCGAGGTTTTGTGCAATCTCGGGTTCGTGGTGTCTGGGTCGGACGCAAAAAAGTCAAAAAATACGGATCGACTTGAGACGCTGTTTGGTATCGAGATACACGAAGGCCATGCGGCAGAAAATGTCGGAGACGCTCAGGTCGTGGTCTATTCGTCGGCGGTAAAAGAGGACAATCCGGAGGTGGTCGTCGCAAAAGAACGAGGTATTCCCGTGATTCCGCGAGCTGAGATGCTTGCCGAGCTGATGACATTAAAGCCTTATGCCGTAGCGGTTTCGGGTACGCACGGTAAAACCTCGACGACATCGATGATCGCGACGATTCTTGGACACGCCGGTTTCGATCCGACGACGGTTGTCGGCGGCGTTGTCGACACGCTTGGGTCGAACGCAAAACTTGGAGCGTCGGATTGGTTCGTCGCCGAGGCCGATGAGAGCGATCGCTCGTTCCTGATGCTTTATCCGACGATCGCCGTTGTGACGAATATCGATAAGGAACACATGGAATCGTACAAGGGAATGGACGATGTAGTGCAGTGTTTTACGGATTTCGTCAACAAAGTGCCGTTTTACGGAGCGGCGGTTATCTGTCTCGACGATCCGAATGTCCAGCTAATAATTCCAAATATCAAACGTCGCCGCGTGACCTACGGCTTAACATCGCAGGCCGATGTTTCGGCAAATGACATCCGATATAACGAGAATTTTGGTTCGACTTTTACGGTTTCAAAAGGTGAGACGATTCTGGGTGACATGATTCTCCCGGTTCCGGGCAAGCATAATGTTTACAATGCGTTAGCGGCGACCGCCGTGGCTTTGGAGCTCGAGATCCCTTATGAAAAAATTGCCGAGGCGTTCCTTGGTTTTAAGAACGCCAACCGTCGATTTCAGTTTAAGGGCGAGGCTGGCGGCGTGACGGTCGTCGACGATTATGGCCATCATCCGACCGAGATAGTCGCAACGCTGTCGGCGGCAAAAAATAGCTCGGGCGGCAAACGAACGGTCGTCGTTTTTCAACCTCACCGGTATTCGCGAACTAAGGAATTGATGGATGATTTTGTGGTCGCGTTCAATAACGCGGACCAGCTCTTTTTGCTCGACATTTACGCCGCCAGCGAACAGCCGCTTGAGGGAATTACGGCCGAAATCCTGGCCGAAAATATTAGGCGGTACGGGCATAAAAATGTTTCGTATATTGGTGATATTGAGGCGGCTGCCGATAAGGTAATTGATGTATTGCTACCGGGCGATCTTGTGATTACACTCGGAGCGGGCAGCGTCACACGGCTCTCGGACGAGATAATCGGCAAATTAAACGAACGAGAATGCCGGACGACGTAAAGTATTTTTCAGATTTATGGCGAAAAAGAAAAAGACAAGTGTAAAACCGAGGACATTGCCCAAGGCGCAAAGCCGTAAGACCTCGTCTCGCGTGTCAGCAAAAGCCGTGTCTCAGAGCTTTGGCCGTTTTGGGCTGCCGCTGTTGATAAGCTGCGCTTTGATTGTCGCGCTGGCCATATTCGGGTTTTCAGCTTATCGAAACGCGACCGCTTCGGATTTTTTTAAGGTGAAATCCATCGAGATTCGAGGCAACGACCGGACGCCGACCGAGGATATTCGCCGTATCGTCGCGACCGAGGTCGAAAAGCCGGGTGTCTGGAATGCTGACCTTGCGGATATTCGTGTAAAGATTGAGAAGTTTCCGTATGTAAAGGCTGCGTCGGTCTCGCGGATGCTGCCGGCCGGTATTCGTGTCGACGTGACTGAGCGCGTTCCCGCCGCGATCGTCCATTTAAAAGCGGGCGAATTTTTGATTGACAGCGAAGGCGTAATATTGTCGGCGGCGGTTGGGTACGAAAAGGATTTTCCGATTGTTCTTTACGGCTGGGACGAATCGAAAACCGAAAAGGCACCGCTGGATAATGTCGCGAGGATTAAGCTGTACAAAAAGATGCTTGACGAATGGAAGCAATTTGACCTCATATCACGTGTCAAGCAGGTCGATCTGTCGGATCTTAAGGAACCGACGGCCGTTGTCGAAGATTCGGGTCGTCCGATCTCTATATTTTTGGCAAAAGATAGCCTTGGCAAGGGCCTGAAAACCGCGATCGAGGCGGTCAGTGGAAAAGGTGCAAAGATAAAATCAGTCAATACTGGCAGCGGTTATCCGGTTATTCAATATCTCGATTTTTAGGGTTGTTTAGCGGTTTTTTATGGCAAATGAGATCCATGCGGTTGGTTTAGACATCGGGACAAGCCGGGTGAGGTGCGTCATCGGCGAGCCTGCGGCTAACGGAAAAATGAACATCGTTGGCGTCGGTGAATCCGAATCCAAAGGCCTGCGGAGAGGCGTTGTCACGTCTACGGAACACGTTGCGGAATCGATCAGAAAAGCCGTCAGCGAAGCCGAACGCGTGAGCGGGCTTGAGATCGATTCCGCGACCGTAAATCTTTCGGGTGAGCATCTGCGCGGAGAAAATAAGAATGGAGTTGTCGCCGTCGCGGGTGTCGAAAAAGAGATCACCGACGAAGACACCGATCGGGCGATAGATTCGGCGAGCGCAATGCCGCTGACGCCGGGATGGGAGATCGTCAGCCGTCTGCCGCAGGAATTTATCGTGGACGGCCAGAACGGAATCACCGAGCCGGTCGGGATGAACGGATCGCGACTCGAAGCTCTTGTTCATATCGTTACCAGCCCAAGTGCCGTGCGGCAAAACCTTGTAAAAGCCGTGACACGTGCCGGAATCGATGTCGAAAACCTTGTTTTGGAGCCGCTCGCCGCAGCCGAGAGCGTTTTGACCGATGACGACAAGGAATACGGCTGTGCAATCGTCAATATGGGAGCCGAGATCACGAGCCTAATCATTTTTGGACGCGGTGCGGTGCAGCATACGGCCGTTTTTCCATTTGGCAGCATGTTGTTTACAAAGGACATCGCGACCGGCCTGCGCGTGTCGATCCCCGAGGCTAATAAGATAAAGCATAATTGGGGCTGCGTCGCGTCATTTCTGATCGACGACGAGGAGAAGCAGGAGATCATCGAGATATTGCCGTTTGGACGCAGCGAGACCCGTGGGCTGTCGAAAGAGATTCTGTGCGACATTATGCAGCCGCGTGCCGTCGAGCTTATGCAGCATATTGCCCGTGAGACAAATTCGGCGAAAGCTCAGATCTCGGGCGGCGTATTTTTGACAGGCGGCGGATCGATGGTTCGCGGGCTGCCGGAGATCGCCGAACAGGTTTTCGACGCACCGACGCGGGTCGGATTTTTGGAAGAATCGTATTTCGGCGGCTTGCTCGAAGAGGTTCAAAGCCCACAGTGGGCGACGGCTTCGGGGCTGGCACTTCTCTCTTTGCGTGGCCAGATGCGCGTTGACGGTCAGGGCGGACGGTCGTCCGTCCGCAAGGTTGCAGATTGGTTTGGAAATTTTCGAGACAAATTTAGATAAATGTAACATCGCGGCTGGATTTTCCTCGCAAAGGATTGTATGCTAAACCGCCGATAGCACAATATCTTGTTATTTTGTAACAAACCTCGAAAATCGCTTCAACGGGATTAGTTCGTACTTTCCGGTATGGGAAATTTTATAAAAATGGAAGACCTCGAAATGAATACCAGCGGCATAAAAATGTATATTGATGAGCCCCCGATCACGGGTGCACGGATCAAGGTGATCGGCGTCGGCGGTGGCGGCAGTAACGCCGTCAACCGGATGATTGACGCCGGGATAAAGGGCGTCGAATTCATCGTCGCCAACACCGATCTGCAAGCGCTCAATGCGTCAAAGGCGCCGATGAAAATACAGCTCGGCAGTAAATCGACGCGGGGACTTGGCGCCGGGTCGAATCCGGACATTGGCCGTGCGGCGGCGCTTGAGGATACCGAAAAGCTGCTCGACGTGCTCGAGGGCTCCGACATGGTATTTGTAACTGCCGGCCTCGGTGGCGGCACGGGCACTGGTGCGGCTCCGGTCGTTGCATCGCTTGCTATCGAGCTGGGAGCTTTGACCGTTGCGATCGTCACTAAACCTTTTGCCGTCGAAGGCAAAAAGCGTATGGCTCAGGCCGAAAAGGGACTAGCGGAGCTTCGCGGATGCGTTGATACGCTTATCACTATTCCGAACGCAAAACTTCGCGAGGTCGAAGAAAAGATCACCATCATGGATGCCTTTCGCCGGGCTGACGACGTGTTGCTACGTGCCGTGCAGGGTATTACCGATCTGATCATCACACCGGGCATTATCAATCTCGATTTTGCTGATGTGACCACTGTTATGCGCGGCAAGGGTGTTGCGTTGATGGGTATTGGCAAGGGCGACGGTGAGGACGCCGCGTCAAAGGCGATGCGTGCCGCGCTCGACTACAAACTGCTTGAGGAACACTCGATCAAGGGTGCAAAGGCTGCTCTTATCAACGTTACCGGCGGGCCAAATATGGTACTCGGCGAGGTAGAGGATGCCATCGGTATCATTGAATCGGAGGCTGACGACAATGCCGATATAATTTGGGGCAGCGTCATAAAAGAAGATATGGGCGACGAGATCAGGATTACCGTGATCGCGACCGGTTTCGACACTCAGTCAACTGCCGCTATTCCAAAGCCAAAAGCGGCCGAGGCCCACGCGGTCGCGTCCAGCTCCATTACGTTTGCGTCCAATGAGCTAACGCCGGTCGAGAATTTGGACGTGCCGACCTTTATGCGTCGCCACGCGGACTAAGGATCGCGTAAGAGACTAAGAATATTTAGCCGCAGATAAACGTGTCAGATTTGTCCGCTAACACGGGCGACTGTCCCGGATATCGCCATCTGCTATTCTTGTTTCTAATGTTGATGGATAAAAAGCCTTCAGATAAACCAACCGTCGGGGTCACGATGGGTGACGCCGCCGGGATCGGCCCTGAAATTGTTCTCAAAGCCATAACTGACGAAAATATTCGGGCGGTGTGCCGATGTGTGATCATCGGGGACGCCGCTCATTTGCGCAGCCTCTTGTCAAAACTCGATTTGGATATTGATCTCGCGCCTTTTGACGCAAGCGGATCGAGTGCCGTGCAGGTATTCGACCTCAAAAATCTACCTGAAAACTTCGCGGTTGGAGTCGATTCTGCCGGGACAGGCAATGCATCAGCCGAATATATTGAAACGGCAGTAAAGCTGTGGGGCGAACACAAGATTGACGCCATCTGTACGGCTCCGATCAGTAAAAAGGCGATACATCTGGGCGGTTACGATTTTCCGGGACATACGGAATTTCTCGCGAAACTAACTGACACGAGCGAGTTCGCGATGAGTTTTTTTGCGGGAAAGCTGCGTGTCGTTTTGCTCTCGACGCATCTTTCGCTGACGGATGCCATCGCGTTGGTTAAGAAGGATCGCCTCGTCGATCTGATTCGCTTTTCCGCCGCCGAACTTGGCAAACTGCTGCGTCGCGATGTTTCGATCGCCGTGGCCGGGCTGAACCCGCACGCCTCCGAAGGCGGCATGTTTGGCTCAGAAGAGCAAAATGAGATAATTCCGGCCATCGAACATTGCCGGGACAATTACGGCATTGATGTCAGCGGGCCGTATTCGCCGGACACGATTTTTTTGCGTGGTTTTCGCGGTGATTTTGACGGAGTTATAGCACTTTATCACGATCAGGCGACGATTGCCGTCAAATCGTTCTCGTTCGGATCGGGCGTTAACGTTACGCTTGGGCTGCCGCTGGTCCGAACGTCGGTTGATCACGGAACTGCCTACGATATTGCCGGAAAAGGAATCGCGGATGCGTCGAGTATGGTGTCGGCGATAAGGTTGGCGGCCGATCTCGTTGCGGGTTCGCCGAAGTTTACCTAAATCTGATAAAATGGTGACTGATTTTTTCGGAAGATATTGCTTTCAATGAGCGAAAAAAATAATAACCCGCTAAGGATTCTCGTAGCGGATGATGACGCGGAAATTTTACGGCAGATCAAGGCTGTACTCGAAGCCGAAGGTTTCGCGGCTGTAATGGCAAGCGATGGCAAGGAAGCGTATAAGCACCTGCAATCGGAGGAGCCGTTTGCCGCCGCGATCTTTGACATCGTGATGCCGCATATCGAAGGGCGTGACCTCGTCCGTTACATGCAAACGTCGAGACGTTTGATGAAGATTCCGGTCATTATTATGACAGCCGAGTTAAACTCGAGGCTTTCCTCAGATAGTTTTTCGGCCGGAGCGGTGGCATTTTTGCCAAAGCCGTTCACCGATTCCCAGTTGAAGACAATGCTGCGCATGTTTGTTAAGGCGCCGGCGGAATCTAAGGGCAAATAACTGCGGAGTTTTACTAGACGAGGATTGGCATTGACTACACCTAAATTATTGCTGGCTGACGATTCGGTGACGATCCGCAAGGTCGTCGAACTGACGTTTGCCGACGAAGGTATCGAGGTATTTGCGGTAGCCGACGGCGACGCGGCGATGCTCAAATTTGTCGAGATTCAGCCGGACATTGTCCTGGTCGACGTCGAAATGCCCGGACCGCGCGGTTACCAGATCTGCGAGATGATCAAGCAAGACGATGCGACAAAGCATATTCCCGTGTTGCTGCTCGTCGGGTCGTTCGAGCCGTTTGACACCGACGAGGCCGAGCGTGTCGGTGCCGACGGATTTCTGACAAAGCCATTCCAGTCTATCCGCGAACTCGTGGCCCGCGTTTCGGATTTGCTCGGGATGCATGAGACGTTGCCGAGCGAAACTCCTGAACCCGATGATATTACGGAGCTTTACAACGACAGTTTCGCGGAGACGATGCCGATCCAGGAATACGATACCGACGAAGATCTATTTGGCGATTCGGGCCTCGACGACGAGATGATCGAGGCGATCCATCCGGACGGTCCGCAGAATACGCATGACGCCGAATTTTTGCCCGTGGCAGACGTTCAGGAGCAGATCAAAGATTTTGATTGGTCGCCGACGGCAAAAGTTGTCGAGGAACTTAAGCCGGAGACCGGTTTTGTATTTTCAGAAACGGGTCCGGCCATAGAGATAACGGCTCCGGACGACGGTAAAGATCGCGATTGGGCTGCCGAAGCAACAGTCGCAGAACCGTCGGACGATCTCGTGTCGCTCATTGCACAACGCGTCGTCGAAAAGCTCTCCGCTCATGTAATTCGCGAGATCGCACAAGAGGCGGTCCCGAGGATCGCCGAAAAACTAATTCGCGAGGCTCTCGAAGAAGAAAATAAGGGATAGCAAAATTGCAGAAGCCCGCGCTTAAG